>JAUROD010000035.1 GCA_030835845.1 Flavobacteriaceae bacterium | reverse complement strand
ATCAAGTAGAGGAGGAGTTCGAAAAAGTGATTGATATAGTTAAGTATGTATTAAGAGCGCTAGATTTTCAGGACTATACGGCTCAAATTTCTTTAAGAGATAAAGATAATAGAGATAAGTATATAGGATCAGATGAAAACTGGGAAAAAGCAGAACAAGCAATTATTAATACAACCAAAAGAGCAGGATTAAATACTACAATAGAATATGGTGAAGCAGCATTTTATGGTCCAAAACTCGATTTTATGGTAAAAGATGCACTAGGTCGAAAGTGGCAATTGGGGACAATTCAGGTAGATTACAATCTCCCAGAACGTTTTGATTTGACCTATAAAGGCAGTGATAATGAGCTTCACAGACCTGTTATGATCCACCGGGCACCATTTGGAAGCCTAGAACGATTTGTTGCAATTTTACTCGAACATACAGGTGGAAATTTCCCACTTTGGCTGAGCCCAGAACAGGTTATCATTTTGTGTGTAAGTGAGAAGTATGAAAAATACGCTGAAAAAGTTTCAAATGAACTTAAAAATAACGAAATTCGCGCACTCGTTGACAATAGGAATGAAACGATTGGGAAGAAAATAAGAGAAGCCCAACTCAATAAATTTCCATACATGTTGATTGTCGGAGAGAAAGAAGCAACTGAATCATCAGTAGCAGTAAGGAATAGAACAGATGGAGACATTGGCGGAATGACAGTCACTGCTTTCATGGACAAGATAAAAGAAGAAATTAAAGCGAGTAGTTCGCAATTTGATGTTTAACTAAAAAAGTAGAGCCATAGCAATACGAAGAAGAAGGACTAATCGTCCAGGTAGAGTAATTAAGCAGGATCCGCACAGGATCAATGAGAAAATCACTGCACAAGAGATTCGTCTTGTTGGTGACAACGTTGAAGTTGGTGTTTATCGACTTCAAAAGGCATTGGCTCTAGCTGAGGAATTGGAACTTGATTTAGTTGAAATTTCACCGAAAGCTTCACCTCCAGTTTGTAAAATACTAGAATATAAAAAATTCTTGTACGAACAGAAAAAACGTGAAAAAGCACTTAAGTCAAAGGCTACAAAGGTAATCATCAAAGAAATTCGTTTTGGTCCACAAACGGACGAACACGATTACGATTTTAAACGCAAACACGCTGAAAAGTTTTTGAAAGAAGGAGCTAAATTAAAAGCATTTGTATTTTTTAAAGGACGTTCAATCGTATTTAAAGAACAAGGACAAATTCTACTTCTTCGTCTTGCACAAGATCTAGAAGAATTTGGAAAAGTAGAACAATTACCCAAGTTAGAAGGAAAACGTATGACTATGTTTATTAGTCCAAAGAAAAAATAATCGAGTACAAATAAATAATCACAGTAATGCCAAAAATGAAAACAAAATCCTCTACTAAAAAGCGCTTTAAGCTTACAGGTAGTGGTAAAATCAAACGAAAGCATGCTTTTAAAAGCCACATCTTGACCAAGAAGTCAAAGAAGCGTAAGCTTAAATTGACGCACTCAGGATTGGTGCACGAAAGCGATGAAAATGCCATTAAAGAACAATTACGCTTAAAATAAAAGCTTGTTCAGGTTAATGAATTAATTAAATAACCCTGTTACGGGCTCTTAAAAAGTGTAAAAATTACCGCCTGTATCAAAACAACAAAAAATTATGCCAAGATCAGTAAACTCAGTAGCCTCTAGGGCTCGAAGAAAAAAAGTGTTCAAACAAGCCAAAGGATTCTTTGGAAGAAGAAAAAATGTTTGGACAGTAGCTAAAAATGCGGTTGATAAAGCGATGCTTTATGCATACAGAGACCGTAAGACCAAGAAACGTAATTTCCGCGCACTGTGGATTACACGAATCAATGCTGCGGCACGTATACACGGAATGTCATACAGCCAATTTATGGGCAAAATAAAAGCGAATGATATAGAACTAAACCGTAAAGTATTAGCGGATTTAGCAATGAATCATCCGGATGCCTTTAAAGCAATCGTGGATAAAATCAAATAAATTATAATGTACTCGATAAAAAAATCAGCTTTAAAGCTGATTTTTTTTTTGGTTAAAACGGAACGTCATCGTCGTTGTTTGAATTGTCTGGCGGACCAAAGGCATCATCAGGTTCTGGTAAACGCTCTTTAGGTAAAACATCATTCATTTTAGAATGAAATTCGTATGGAGAATCAAAGGTTTCTAGATTAACAAATTTTCCAAGGTTTCCAATAAATTTTAATCGAATATTGTCTAATCCACCATTACGGTGCTTTGCAACGATAAATTCAGCTTGTCCTACCGAAGAAGTTCGTTCTTCATCATCCCATTCGTCTATCCCGTAATATTCTGGTCGATAAATGAAGGAAACGATATCTGCATCCTGCTCAATTGCCCCAGATTCACGTAAATCTGATAAAAGAGGTCGTTTAGTTCCTCCACGTGTTTCAACTGCACGTGATAACTGAGAAAGTGCAATGACAGGAATATCAAGTTCTTTAGCTAATGCTTTAAGGTTTCTTGATATGGTAGAAATTTCTTGTTCTCGATTCCCTTGTTTATTCGATGAAGTCGCCGCAGTCATCAATTGCAGATAATCAACAACGATAAGTTTTATTCCGTGTTGCGAAGACAATCGACGTGCCTTTGCACGTAAATCAAAAATAGATAATGAGGGAGTATCATCGATATACAATGGCGCTTTCTCTAAATCGCTAACCTTAACATTTAATTGCTCCCATTCGTGATTTTCTAATTTTCCCGTTCGTAGTTTTTCAGAGGAAAGTCCTGTTTCAGCAGAAATTAAACGTGTAATTAACTGAACAGATGACATTTCAAGTGAGAAAAAAGCAACAGGAGTTTGATTTTGAACAGCAATGTTTCTAGCCATTGATAAAGTCAAAGCAGTTTTACCCATACCAGGACGTGCAGCAATGATAATCAAGTCACTTGGCTGCCATCCAGAGGTAAGTGCATCAAGTTTTGTAAAACCAGTCGCTACCCCACTTAAACCTTCTTTTTTTGCTATTTCTTCAATACGTTTTTTTGCTTGGATAACAAGGTTTTGAGCAGATTCTGAAGACTTTTTTATGTTTCCCTGTGTAATGTCGTATAATTTTGATTCAGCAGTATCGAGTAAATCAAATACGTCTATTGAATCTTCAAATGAACTTTCAATAATTTCATTCGATATTTTAATTAAACTTCGTTGAATAAATTTCTGAAGAATAATCCTCGCGTGAAATTCGATATGTGCAGAGGTAGATACTTTCTTAGAAAGTTGAACGAGATAAAAGTCTCCACCTACTTTTTCAAGCACTTCCATTTTACGTAACTGTGATGAAACGGTAAGTAAATCGATTGGTTCAGAACTTACAAAAAGGGTGTGAATAGCATCAAAAATATACTTGTGGGCTTCTTTGTAAAAAGCATCTTTTTGGAGTATATCAATTACTTCATCTACCCCTTTTTTATCAATCAGCATTGCACCTAATACAGCTTCTTCTAAGTCAAGTGCCTGAGGAGGTATTTTACCTTTCTCGAGACTTACTAACCCTCCTTTTGAGAGTGAGGGAGCAATAATTGGTTTAGGTTTTTCCATTGGATAAATGTATAAAAAAAGGACTCATAGCATCTACAAAAACAGAAGAGAACTTTCCGATAAGTTTGAACATTGACTGTTTATAAACCGTCTAAAAATGTTAATAAGCTGCTAAACTCTATTCGTTAAAGACACCCATTGTTTCAAACTTAGCTCTACGTTGATCAATAAGGTCAGCAATTGTAAGTTTGTCAAGTGCTTTGTAGGTTTTTAGAATCTCAGAAGTGACGGTTGAAAAGGTAGTTTCTCTATCGTAATGTGCACCTCCTAAAGGTTCTTTGACAATTTTATCGATAAGTTTCGATTTTTTCATGTCATTTGCAGTCAACTTTAAAGCATCAGCTGCATGTTCTTTATACTCCCAGCTACGCCATAAAATTGACGAGCATGATTCAGGGGATATCACAGAATACCAAGTGTTTTCAAGCATAGCAATATGATCTCCAACACCTATACCCAATGCTCCTCCCGAAGCACCCTCACCGATAATAACAACAATAATGGGTACTTTGATAGATAACATTTCGTAGATATTTCTAGCAATCGCTTCACCTTGTCCGCGCTCTTCAGCTTCGAGACCTGGATAAGCTCCAGGAGTATCCACAAAAGAAACAATTGGAATTCCAAACTTTTCAGCAGACTTCATCAAACGAAGTGCCTTACGATACCCCTCTGGATTAGCCATACCAAAGTTTCTATATTTTCGAGTGGTAGTGTTATACCCCTTTTGTGTTCCTATAAACATAAAAGATTGATCTTTGATTTTACCCAACCCACCAATCATCGCTTTATCGTCTCGTACATTTCGATCTCCATGCAACTCCAAAAAACTATCTCCACAAATAGCGTTGATATAATCAAGAGTATAAGGACGTGACGGGTGACGAGATAATTGCACACGTTGCCATGGAGTTAAGTTCCCGTAGATTTCTTCTTTTGTTTTGATGAGTTTTTCCTCCAACTGTTCGCAGGTATCAGTTACATCAATTTCACTTTCATCACCAATAACTTGGCATTTACTCAATTGATCATTGATCTCTTTAATCGGTAATTCAAAGTCTAGATATTCCATAATTCAAGTTTCTAGACAAAGGTAAAAAATTTATTTTCGAACTTCTTTTTTTTCGGCATTGAGTTTATAAATTCCGTTTCCAACAACACCACTTAAAATTATTATTACACCAATGTAAAATTGAGTACTCATCAATTCTTTTTCACCAAAAATTAGAAGTGAAAACAAAATACCGTAGACAGGCTCTAGGTTAAGTGAAATCATCATCGTAAATGGTGTAACGTGTTTTAAAATAACAACAGACCCAATAGTCGCGTAGGCAGTACATACCGATGCTAAAATAAAAAGCCAAATCCAATCCATTTGTGTCATTGAAAATACTTGAGCTGGATTTTCAACAAAGAACATCATCCCGATACTCATAAAGAATGTACCGCTTAATAATTGATAAAAAGAAATGGTCGGAGCAGAATATCGGTGAATTAATTTACCATTTAAAAGTGAAAAAATAACTGAAAGTAAAGTACATACCAGTGCAGCAATTATCCCCAATAGGTTTTCTTTTTGTACACCAAAAATAAGATATAGACCAACGATGACAAAAGCCCCAAAAAATAGCTCGTATAAACGAAAGGGACGTTTATAAACAATAGGTTCGAGTATAGAAGTCATCAATGAAGCGGAGGAGAGTATTGAAAGGGTTAGGGATATTGAAGAAATTTTAATGGCAAAAAAGAACAATACCCAATGTACAGATATGATTAAACCTCCCAAAATAAAATAACGTAATGCACCTTGAGGAATTTTAAATGATTTCTTTGAAAAAAGAAGAAAAAATACACCAATTAAAATACTTGCTATAAAAACACGAAACCAAACAAGTGGCAGGGCTTCGAGACTAATTAGCGCACCTAAAATGGAGGTGAATCCCCAAAGGAAAATTAAAAAATGGAGATGAATTAAACTTTGACGTTTATCTTTTTGCATGGTTTAAAAGTCCAATTGCCAAAAGACCAAACAAAAATAAAGGTAACCAAGCCCCCAATGCAGGTGGAAAATCAGACTTGGCAACCAATACACCAAATATTTTATCGAAGAAAATAAAGATAAAACCAAGCATAATTCCCATTGCGAGATTTACACCCATCCCTCCTCTTCGTTTGAACGAGGATACTGCAACTGCAATAATGGTAAGTAAAAAGGCAGAAATGGGAATGCTATATCGCTTGTGACGAACCAATAAATGTTGATTGATAAGAGCTGAACCACTTCTTCTTTCTTCTTCTATAAAGCGGTTTAAAGCACCCATTTGTAGGGTCTCTGCTTTGTAGTTTAATGGAGATAAATCTTGAATTTCAAAATCAAAAAGCGTGTCTTTTGAGTTTTCTTGAACGATAAATTCTTGATCTCCAACAATAGAGCGTTTTCGGTAACGTATTAGCCTAAAAACAGAGTCTTTATCCACCCAACGAATAGATTGAGCTGAAATTTTAAAGCTAAGTGTATCACCATTAAAATGTTCAAGTGTAAAATCCATTCCACGTTTTCGCGTTGGATTAAAACTACTTACGTAGATATACTCAGAATCATTGATTTGTTTGAATACTTGAGAAGTTTTTCTGTCTTCAAGTCGTTTGTTCAAATACTTGAATGTAAATTCATTGAAGCCTTCACTGGCTTTTGGGACAATAAACATCCCTGCAACAAAAGCAAAAGATGCAATTAATGTGGCCGCAATAAGGTAGGGACGTAAAAAACGAAAAAAGGAAATTCCAGAACTTAAAATAGCAATAACCTCGGTATTATTAGCGAGCTTTGAAGTAAACCATATTACAGCTAGAAATAAAAAAATAGGGAAAAGTAGATTTCCATAATGCCACATAAAATCACCATAGTAGGCCAAAATTACATCAAAGGGGATCTCATTTTCTTTGAATTTATCAATTTTTTCTGCCATATCTACCATTATCCCAATAGGGATAAATAGTCCAAGCATCACAAAAAATGTGGTGAGGTAGCGCTTGATGATATACCAGTCAATTTTTTTAATCATTTTACAAACGTTTAACCATTTGCTTTACCATTTGGTTTTTCCAGGGGGTAAATTCACCTGAGATAATTTTTTCTCTAGCTTGCCGAACCAAAGCGAGGTAAAAACCAAGATTGTGAATTGTGGCAATCTGTTTGCCAAGCATTTCATTTACCGAAAACAAATGACGAAGATACGCTTTTGAATAGGCTGTGTCAACAAAAGTATACCCCACTGGATCGATAACGGAAAAGTCATTTTCCCATTTTTTATTTTTGATATTAATTGTCCCCTCGGAGGTAAAGAGCATTCCATTTCGAGCATTTCGACTGGGTAGTACACAATCAAACATATCGACTCCCAATGCAATGTTTTCAAGCAGGTTTATTGGAGTTCCTACACCCATCAAATAACGAGGCTTATCCTCTGGAAGAATATCACAAACAACCTCTGTCATAGCGTACATTTCATCTGCTGGTTCACCAACAGAAAGTCCTCCGATTGCGTTTCCTGGCGCCTCTCTAGAGGCAATAAATTCTGCCGATTGCTTTCGCAAATCTTTATAGGTACTCCCTTGCACAATTGGAAATAGTGTTTGCTCATACCCGTATAAAAACGGACTCTTTTTATCTTGAGCCAAACAACGATCAAGCCAACGGTGTGTCATTAACATTGAGTTTTTGGCATAGTTGTAATCACATGGATAGGGAGTGCATTCATCAAAAGCCATGATAATATCTGCCCCAATCTGCCTTTGGATGTCAATTGCATTTTCTGGTGTAAAAAAATGATAGGACCCATCAATGTGTGATTTAAACTTCACCCCTTCTTCTTTTATTTTTCGATTTGCTGACATCGAATAAACTTGATATCCACCCGAGTCCGTTAAAATAGGTCGTTCCCATCCCATGAATTTATGCAGACCTCCTGCTTGTTGAAGAATTGATGTGCCGGGTCTAAGATAAAGGTGATAGGTGTTCCCTAATATAATGTCTGGATTAATTTCATCTTCTAATTCTCTTTGATGCACCCCCTTTACGGTTGCTGCAGTTCCAACAGGCATGAAAATTGGGGTTTTAATTTTCCCATGTGCCGTGGTAATTTCCCCTACACGGGCTTTGCTAGATGGGTCTGAAAAAGAGAGTTGAAATTCCATTCAATTATTTATGATGCAAAGATAAGGAAGTACAAACGAGCTAAAATTAAAATTGTTTGTAATCTTTCATAAGTTAAAATGAAAAAGCAATGACAAGTTTTGTCAAAAAATTAAATTTGTTATACATTATAAATCAATTATGTCAACAACGCACAATTTAGACCCCATAGTCACTCAAGTTCGCCGCGATATCCTTCGTATGGTCCACAAAGTTAATTCAGGTCATCCAGGCGGTTCGTTAGGATGTGCCGAATATTTTGTTTGTCTCTACAATGAAATTTTAGAGTTAAACGACGGATTTAGCATGGACGGAATCAACGAAGATTTATTCTTTTTATCCAACGGTCATATCTCACCTGTTTTTTACAGTGTTTTAGCACGCAAGGGATATTTTCCAGTAGATGAATTAAATACATTTCGTTTGATCAATTCACGACTTCAAGGCCACCCTACCACACATGAAGGGCTACCGGGAATCCGAATTGCTTCAGGTTCACTTGGGCAAGGTCTTTCTGTTGCAATTGGAGCTGCTCAAGCAAAAAAATTAAATAATGATTCTCATCTTGTTTATGCTTTGATGGGAGATGGAGAACTTCAAGAAGGTCAAAATTGGGAAGCAATAATGTATGCTTCCGCCAAAAAAGTAGATAACCTTATCGCCACAGTTGACTTAAATGGCAAGCAAATTGATGGATCTACTGATGAGGTACTCCCAATGGGAAGTGTAGAAGGGAAATTTACAGCTTTTGGATGGGAAGTGTTGACTATTGAAAAAGGAAATGACTTAACCGAAATTTCAAATGCCCTTAAGGAGGCAAAGAAAATGACAGGGAAAGGAAAGCCAATTTGTATTCTTATGAAAACAGAAATGGGTAATGGTGTTGATTTTATGATGCATACTCATGCATGGCACGGAAAGGCTCCCAATGACGAACAATTAGAAAGTGCTCTCGATCAAAACCCTGAAACCCTTGGGGATTACTAACCAACTAACGCAATAAAAATGAAAGAATATATCAATCAAGGTTCACAAGATACACGCTCTGGTTTTGGAGCAGGACTAACTCATTTAGGAAGAACAAACCCAAACGTTGTCGCACTTTGTGCTGATCTTATTGGTTCGCTCAAAATGGATCAATTTATCGAAGAAAACCCAGAACGCTTTTTTCAGGTTGGAATTGCTGAAGCAAATATGATGGGGATTGCAGCTGGATTAACAATTGGGGGTAAAATTCCATTTACAGGAACATTTGCTAATTTTTCGACTGGTCGTGTCTATGACCAGATTCGTCAGTCCATAGCCTATTCTGGTAAAAATGTAAAAATATGTGCTTCTCATGCTGGTGTTACACTCGGTGAAGACGGTGCAACACATCAGATATTAGAAGATATTGGTTTAATGAAAATGCTTCCAGGAATGGTTGTCATAAATCCATGTGATTTTAATCAAACTAAGGCGGCTACAATTGCCATTGCAGAACATGATGGTCCTGTTTATTTACGCTTTGGACGTCCTAAAGTTGCTAATTTCACTCCAATCGATCAAAAATTTGAAATTGGAAAAGGAATTCTCTTGTCCGAAGGAACTGATGTTACTATTGTGGCTACTGGACATCTTGTTTGGGAAGCACTTGAAGCGGCTAAAGAACTTCACAACAACGGAATTTCTGCAGAAGTCATTAATATCCACACCATAAAACCCTTGGATAAAGACATAATTCTAAATTCTGTGGCAAAAACTGGATGTGTCGTGAGTGCTGAAGAACACAACTATCTTGGAGGATTAGGAGAGAGTATAGCTCGTGTTTTGGCTCAAAATAATCCAGTTCCTCAGGAATTTATCGCTACAAATGATACCTTTGGAGAATCCGGAACGCCAATGCAACTTATGGATAAATATGGCCTGGATGCAAAAGCAATTGTAAAATCTTGCCAAAAAGTTATAAATCGCAAATAATAAACCTATGAAATTTTCAAATCTTGTAATTATGATTACCATGCTTTTCAGTTCATTTGCATGGTCTCAATTAAATCTGGGAATCAAAGCTGGTCTAAATTATGATACTCTTGGAGACATAACCTCAACCGAGGAATTATCTCTAAACATGTTAAATTCTAATTCCGAAACTGGCTTTCATATGGGAATTTACACAAACTTAGATCTTCTCGTTTTTTATTTACGTCCTGAACTACAATACACGCAAACAAAAAGTACATTTGGGGAACAAGGATCTTTATCACTTAATAAACTAGAAGCTCCAGTCCTTTTAGGGTACAAATTACTTGGACCCTTAAGTGTTTTTGCTGGACCTTCTTTTCAATATATCATTTCAGATCAATCGGATGAAATTACGCTTGGAGAATTAAAAGAAAACTTTACCGTTAGCTTACAAATGGGAACTGAATTGAAACTAGGAAGATTAGGTGTTGGAATTCGATTTGAAAGAGGTTTTACTGATAATGAAGTAATCATTCTCAATCAAAATGATATAAATTTTGAGGCTGGTCAAATTGACACACGCTCGAAACAATGGATTTTATCTCTTAGTTATGATTTAAATCCAAAAGTTCCTACAAGGGTTTACTAGTCGTTGTCGAGGTAATCTGGAATACCATCACCGTCAGTATCATCTGGTATACCATCCAAATTAACATCATACTCATCCTTAGTTAATATTCCATCTCCATCATCATCGATGTCAAGATAATTGGATATGTTATCTTGATCAGTATCATCGTTATACGGGTTGCCATCTCCATCTGCATCTTCATCAATCGATAAAACACCATCATTATCGTGATCAGATTGATTGGTTGTGAAAACAGAAACAAGAAAAACTAGAGGAGAATATGCTGGAATAACACCTTGAGTAATGTTGAAGTATCCCAACCCTGATGGAATTATTAAGATTCCCTGACCATAGTTTTCAAATGTATAGGTGCCATCTTGATTTACAGTATATGATCCAGGAGCAAAATTTTGCAGACCGTATCTAAATCCAGTAATCACATTAACTGAATCAAACCACACAGGAAGTTTTTGTTGATCAAATTGAGTGTCATTTAGAAGTTTACCTGTGTACCCGACGAAAACAGAATCAATAATACTAGGTTTTCTCTCAATTTCAGAACCTTGCCTTGCAACAATGTAATAAAGTGTGTGTAATATTTCATTATCATCTGCATCTAAAACAGGAACTTGAATGTTTTCAACCAAATCAAGAAGAGATGTTTTACTGGCATTAGAATCTGAGATAGTATCAATCACAATTCCAACTTGTTGATTAGAAGAGTCTTGAAAATCTTCATAATTGTACGTGTGAGTAGAAAGATATTCACGAATTAAATTGTCGTCAACAATTAATTGCTCTGCTCTATCATTAGGTGTTTCAATCCCAGAACCTGAGTTTGAATTACAGGAAATAATCACAAGTGTGCTGAAAAAAAGAAAGAAGCTAAGTCGTATTACAGATTTCATTCGTAAAATTTGATTGGCAAGATACAATTTTACTTTATTTTAGCAGCGAAATTTAACTTGGTTTTATCGTGCGAATTGATCAATATTTATGGTGTATGCGGTATTTCAAATCTAGAAATATTGCTACCAACGCATGTAAAAAAGGTCATGTAAAAATAAATGGACAAACAGTCAAAGCATCCCGTGAGGTACTTCGGCAGGATAAAATAGAAATCCGCAAAAACCAGGTAAACTATCAGTGTACGGTTTTAGATTATCCTAAATCACGTGTTGGAGCCAAATTAGTCGATATTTATCGAATGGACACAACACCTGCTGAAGCAATGGATAATCAAAAACTACAACAACTTTCTCAAGATTACTACAGACAAAAAGGAGAAGGTCGTCCAACAAAAAAAAATCGTAGAGAAATTGACGATTACCTTAATGACGAGGATTAGCCTTGTGCATTTCTGTACCGCAAAGTCGAATAAGCGATCCCAAATTTAGGATTAACATAATCTTCTATTCCGAATTCCTTTAAACCAACTTTTATCAGCGCTTTATGATGGATTGCATGATCTAAACAATATAAAAGTTCACGAGGGAGCGTACTTATAGTTTCACTAAACTCCAATTCAGTAGATTTGAGATTAATTTTAATTCTCTTGAGTTCAATTTTGTCCAATTGTTCAATAAGTCTTTCGATTTTAACCATTGCATATTTAAGGTCTGTTTCCAATCTATGGTTACGCAATCTTTTTTCGTAGTTTAATTTTCCTACGAGTATTCCATCAAAAACACATTCATAAAATTCGAAGGAATGGCGAAAATGTGCTCCAATTGAAGATTAATTTAAAAAGTCAGATGGTTTGATAAATTGGTTCTGGTTTAGCTTTTTTAAAAGATTTAAAAAAATCTGACCACAGTAATTGATGAATATTCATTTACAATGTCTTTTAACAGTTTGAAAAAATTCTTTTAAATAATATTTTAATGGTTTTGATTGGACACCCAATTGTCTGTTTTGTCTACTTATTTTACGTATTATTTCCATGTGTGAAAAAATATCTTGATAAGCTTTACGAATTGAATAATCGGGCTGATAAATATGTGTAGGTTCTGAATTTACACCATTAACCTCAATAATTGAAAAGTCCTTCCCTTCGATTAGTTTTTCCCATGTGTTATACTTAATATCGAATCGTCCATAATAAAACCCTGGTAAATGCTCTACCCATGAATTAATCAAATCATTTAAAGCATTGGATTTTAAATGATAACCGTCATAGAAAGTTGTACCAAGATTATGACTACCAATTGGTTCTATTTGAATCTCACCGTTTAATGGGATTACATTGTCCCAAATTGTTTCATGCTTATTTTTAATTTCTCTCCAACGTTTTGAAATGCGTAAATTTCTCAACACAAGATCTCTAAATGTAGCGTTGCCATTACCTTTTATAACACAAAAAGATTTTAATGTAATTGAAGACACGTAGCCATGCTTTTCATTTGGAAAGCGATAAAACAATATCCCAGCCTCGTTAGGTTGATCTGAAAAAACTTGAAGTAACCAATCCTTGTAGGGATGCTGATGTATTTGTGTGAAAAGTTCATTAATTGAGTTTACTAATCTTACTCCTTTCCCTCTCTCTCCATTGTCTGGCTTTGCTATAAAAGGATATGAAAGGTTCATCTCGGCCACCTTTTTCTCAATTTGTTCTTTACTATAAAAGACATCAATTAGGCATAATCTAGGAACCCAATGTGTGGGTAATTTTTTTAAATATGAGAATTTAGATACATTAAGTGCTCCGCTATTGTTCATCAAAGGATTCACATTTGTAAAGTAGATTAAACTTCCTTCTTTAATGGAAAGCCTTAGCCAGTTTAAATAAGCGGGAATATAAAAAATCCAGAAAGGCCAAAATTCAAACTTTTGGATACGTTTAATATTAATCATATGATTCGATGCACTTTTTCCAATTTAAATCTGCTTTATTTTTAAGGTTTATTGAATCCTTAATCCACTTAGAACGTGTGTTTACAAAAGCAGTTTGATAGAATAAAAACAAATCATCCCCATTGACACTATAAGAGTTTGGATTGATTCTTACTCTTTGATTTGAAGCCATTGCATAAGCACACCAACCACTATATTTTGGTAAGTACTTGCTTGGATTTTTTTGGAACAACTCCCTATTTTCCAAAGAAATAAAATAGAACTGAATTTGATTAAATACAAATGAAATGTCTTTATTTCCTTGAACAGGTTGTTTTTCTGTGAAATAAGACACTACATCATAGCCTTGGATAGCTTTTGAATTGGAATCGGTATTAAAAAAAGAGGTGTCGTTCCCTTGACAATAAAGACTTGGAATACTAATAAATAAAAAGAAAAGGAATAAGGAATATTTCATGTTATAGGTTAAGATAAAAATTTGTTGCAATGCAAATTTAAAAAAAAAACCAAAGACCATACTGATAAAACTTTATACATTTGTTACTCTAACCTAAGGTGTTGAAAATGACAAACGGATTAATCTTCGATAAAACCAAGATAGATAGCTGCTCTTTGCGAATTGCCTATCAAATTTATGAGAACAACTTAGATCAAAAGGAAATAGTATTGGCTGGAATTGAAGAAAATGGATTGGTTTATGCAGCAAAAATCAAAAAATTACTCGAAAATATATCACCACTGGAAATAACATTTGTAAAACTAAAGGTAGATAAGGTAAATATTTTAACTCCAGTCAAATGTGATGTAGATATAAAGGAATTAGAGAACAAATCTATTGTGGTCATTGATGATGTGTTAAATACTGGGAGTACATTGATGTACGCAGTAAAATATCTGTTAGATGTTCGTGTGCTTCAAATCAAAACAGCTGTTTTGGTCAATAGAAATCATAAAAAATACCCAATCAAGGCAGACTTTAAAGGGATTTCATTATCAACCTCAGTAAACGAACATATCAAAGTATCTTTTGAGGCTGACAGTTCTGGAGTATACTTAGTTTAAAATACTAAAAATTTGATCGACAATTTCATCTATTGACAATTCGTCAACAATAACTTTAAAATTTGCTTTTTGATAAAAAGGATTTCTTTCAAAGAGATGTTTACCGACAAATTCTTGTAAGAATTCTCTGCTCTCAATGTGAGAAATCATAGGACGATGTGCTTTTTCTTTAAACAATCTATCAGTGAGGGTCGTAATGGAAGCCTGACAAAAAACAACTGAATGTTGGCTTTCTATAAGTTGATTAATAGTATCAAAATAACAAGGAGTGCCTCCACCCAAAGAGATTACGTAATTTTCTTTGCCTTCAATTAATTTAGTTAAATAACTACGTTCAAGTTTTCTAAAATACAATTCACCGTGTGTAGAAAAAATAGATGAGATTGATTTACTTTCATTTTTTTCAATGAAATTATCAAGATCAATAAAGAGTAAATTCATTTTAGAAGCAAGTGCTTTACCTACTGTAGATTTCCCACTACCCATATATCCAATGATAAAAATAGACATGATATTAGATGTATTTTATATGAAGGACCAAATTTAGAGATTATGTTCTTGAAATATGAATATTTTGCACGTATATTTGCAGCCTTAAAATAAAGACTTGGTAGCTCAGTTGGTAGAGCATCTCCCTTTTAAGGAGAGGGTCCTGGGTTCGAGCCCCAGCCAAGTCACAAATACCAACGACTTGGTAGCTCAGTTGGTAGAGCATCTCCCTTTTAAGGAGAGGGTCCTGGGTTCGAGCCCCAGCCAAGTCACAACAACT
>JAUROD010000034.1 GCA_030835845.1 Flavobacteriaceae bacterium | reverse complement strand
TTACATGTCAAGAAGATTCAACAATGAACTTTAGTTACATTCTTGTGAACTGGTATCAATAAGTGATAAAATTTTCCAAACTGAATTGAGTCTTACTAGCGTAAATGAATTGAAGCCACAATGTGAGAGTTGATTATTTAAATAAAACCGATAAGGAACCCAAACTGTTGCTAAATTTTGATGTTGTTGCACAATTGGATCACCTAGTCGTTCGTCCCATATTGCTGTTTCTGGACGGTTTGACGCTGCTTTGATGAAATTCGGAATTGAACTATTTCGAACAACGGATATTCCATTTCGTATTTCAGCTCGCTGAAGCCTAGCATCACTCGCAAAAGCCTCTTGCAACACAATACTATCTTTTGTATGAAAAGCATCAAAAAAACGCTCTACGGCATCGTATGGGCTTGTTTGAGCATTTATTTCAAGGAAAAGTAATGTAAAGAGGATTAGATGAATTTTTTTCATAGCGCAAGATTAAATACGTTCACAATAAACAATGTAATATCGTGGTGTAAAGTACCGCAATAAAGGACGAATCCCTATTTTATTTGGATCTGGCGAAGTCCATAATTCGGAAGATTTTATCGTCCATCCTGTTTTTTCAAGCAAAAAATTAAACTGCTTTATCTCAAATTCATGATAATGCTTATCCCAATCATCACTTTCATTCCAATAAGCCGAAGCAAACCATAATTTTAAAGGTACGGAAGCGACTAACTTCCTTGTTTTTAGGGACTTCAAAATTGAATAAGGTGAAAGTAAATGTTCAAAAATTTCAAATGCAGTTACACAATCGTAGTTATTTTCTGTATAAGCTTTAAAATCATCATCTAAATTTTCTCCTTTGGTGTTAATCACCTTATATCCAGCAGATTTCAAATGTGACGTAAATGGATTTGGTGTACCTAAGTCTAGTATTTTGCTGCCTTTTTGTATATGCGAATTCATGAAAGCTAATGTCTTTCTGTATCGCTTCTCATG
Source organism: Flavobacteriaceae bacterium (assembly GCA_030835845.1). Classification (GTDB taxonomy): domain Bacteria; phylum Bacteroidota; class Bacteroidia; order Flavobacteriales; family Flavobacteriaceae; genus Arcticimaribacter. The sequence continues at coordinate 23,308 of JAUROD010000034.1, read as the reverse complement.
TACTTTTGAAATATTCATTATTCCTTTGTCTTTCCTAAAAAAACATTAACTCCTTTTTGAATCGGATTACCACTCGTTCTCCTAAAACTTACTAATTGTCCGGTGTGATAAAGTGCATCAGACAATGGCCCATTTAATAAATTCCAAATTAGAAAAACACTTTGCTTCCCTCCTCGTTCAAAAACCAACTTGAACTCCCCTACTTCACTTGCTGACTGTCCAGCGAATGTTTCTTCTGCATTTTTAATATAAATTAATGTCCTTTCTCTTAGTTCTCCATACGATTCAGGAATATCAATTAAAGGACATATAATGTTCTTTTTTTGGCTTGTAGCATAAATCATTTCCGATAATTCATAAATATGTTGCATGGTTTCAAGTGTGGAAGATGCGTCTGACGAGGGTCTAAATGATAAATCTTCTTGACGTAAATCTTTAGTAGCCCAATAATAACGATACCCTAATCCCTGAACCATCCTGCTTATAATATTTCCACTATCGGTGTCTTTCGGTGGAAGCGGTATTGATTTTAAGGGGAGATCTTGTGCCATAACAAATGAGCTTAGAAAAATAAAAAAAATACATTGGAACCTCATAAATGATTAGATTGATTCAACGAATGTACTATTTTAGCATCAGAAATTATTTCGAATGACAAAGAAATTAAATAGTTTTGATGCGCTTGCGAGTATTCAATTTGATAAATTGGCACCAGATCCAGAACCCGTTCAAGAAACTAAAACCGCTTTTGAAAAACAATTTTTAGAAGCACATTTTAGTAATAAAGGACGCGCTGGAAAAACTGTTACATTAATCAAAGGGTTTAAGGGAGATAGTTCTAATCTCAAGGTCTTAGCTAAAACACTTCAAAAAGCTGTTGGAGTTGGCGGTAGTGTTAAAAATGGAGAAATTATCATCCAAGGAAATTATAGGGATCAATTGATGAAGATACTTCAAGAAATGGGTCACGATGTAAAACGCATAGGTGGTTAACTACCAATTAATTGGGCTTGCTCCTCTTGATTTAAGGTATTCATTGCACCTTCTAAAGTGCTTATTTCCGAACCAATAGCCTCTATTAGCACTCAAAGGCGAAGGGTGTCCTGAGCTTAAAATCAAGTGTTTAGAAGTATCTATTAATTTACTTTTTTGTTTTGCGAACCCGCCCCAAAGCAAAAACACTATTCCCTCCTTTTTAGAAGAAATAGTTTGTATCACTTGATCTGTAAATGTTTCCCAACCCTTTTTTTGATGACTTCCTGCTTGATGAGCTTGAACAGTTAATGTAGCATTTAATAGAAAAACTCCCTGCTTAGCCCAATGCACTAGACTACCACTTATCGGATAGGGTGTGCCAATATCATTTTCAATTTCTTTAAAAATATTGACTAATGACGGAGGATGACTAATACCGTCGGGAACAGAGAAACAAAGTCCTTCTGCCTGTCCTGGCCCATGATAAGGATCTTGTCCTAAAATCACTACTTTGACATCTTCAAATGGGCATGAATCAAAAGCAGCAAAAATCAATTTAGCCGGTGGGTAACACCTTGATGTTTTATAAGCATCCCGAACAAAATCTGCAAGGTTTTTAAAATAAGGCATCAAAAACACCTCCCCTATTTCTTTTTCCCAACTCTGATGTATCTTCACATGCATGATTTTATGTACTTTTGTTCAGCTAAAGTAAGAAAAATTATATCCTTGAAAATTCCTGAAAAATCACTCTTTGATCTTGAATTTGATGTTGTATTGAATCAAGTCAGTGCACATTGCATTACTCCTATGGGCAATGCTTATTGTAGTGCTTTAAAGCCTATGGAAGAAGGTGATGAATTGATGAAACAACTCCAAGCAGTGGCAGAATATACAGCTTCATTTGAAAATGAAAACCATATACCTAATCATGGATTTGAGGAATTGTCTAAAGAGATTAGCTTACTTAAAATAGACAATAGTGTATTGGAAATTGAAGGCTTTAGACGTTTAGCAGCAACTAATGAGACGGTGAATACACTTCTCAAGTTTTTAAAAAAATTCAAAGAGTATTACCCTGTTTTATATTCCATCGGAGAAAATATTGAATTAACAAAAGAACCTAAACAACAAGTTGATTTGGTTATTGATCGTTTTGGTGAAATTCGAAATAATGCTTCTGAAGATTTATATCGTATCCGTAAAAATATTCAATCTGTTCGTTCAAAAATTGGTCAGAGTTTTCAACGTGCACTTAGTAATTACAGTAGCTCCGATTATTTAGATAATATTCGAGAGACTGTCGTTGATAACAAACGTGTGCTTGCTGTAAAAGCAATGTATCGTAAAAAGGTTAAAGGGCAAATAATGGGAAGCTCAAAAACTGGAAGCATTGTTTTTATTGAACCTGAAACTACCCTGCAACATTCTCTAGAATTAAATAATTTACTTTTTGATGAAAGTGAGGAAGTTCAAAAAATACTTCGAAATTTAACATCATATTTTCAACCCTACAGAAGTTTATTTAGCGTTTATCAAGATTATTTAATTGTGCTTGATTCACTTTATGCACGAGCTAAATATGCTGTTTCTATACAGGCTATACTTCCCCAAATTTCATCTGATAGAGAAATGGAACTCATTGATGCATATCATCCCCTACTCTACCTCTCCCATAAAGAAGAAAATAAACCTACCTATCCACAAAATATTCGATTGTATAACGAGCACCGAATCATCGTTATTTCTGGACCCAATGCGGGTGGAAAAAGTATAACGCTCAAAACTGTTGGACTTCTCCAACTTATGCTTCAAAGCGGTTTGCTTATCCCCGTCCATGAACGTTCTAGGGTCTGCTTTTTTAATCAAATAATTACTGACATTGGAGACAATCAATCTATAGAAAACCATTTGAGCACCTATTCCTACAGACTCAAAAACATGAAATATTTTTTGCGTAAATGCAATGCAAAAACACTTTTTTTAATTGATGAATTTGGAACGGGCTCTGATCCAGAATTAGGAGGTGCGCTTGCTGAGGCATTTTTAGAAGAGTTTTATAACAGAGAAGCTTATGGAATTATAACTACCCATTATTCTAACTTAAAAGTACTTGCTAATGAACTTCCCCATATGGTAAATGCCAATATGCAGTTTGATAATCGCACACTAGAGCCAGTATTTAAATTAATTATGGGTGAAGCAGGTAGTTCATTTACATTTGAAGTTGCTCAAAAAAATGGCATTCCTTATAGCTTGATAAATCGGGCTAAAAAGAAAATTGAACGTGGTAAAGTGCGCTTTGACGCGACCATAGCTAAACTTCAAAAAGAACGTTCAGCGATGGAAAAAACAGGAACATCTTTACGTGAAAAGGAGATTAAAGCAGCTAAAGAAGCAGAAAAGCTAGAGTTGTTAAACCAAAAAATAAAATCTAAACTTACTAATTATCAAGAGCTTTATGACCACAATCAAAGAATGATTCTTTTGGGGAATAAAGTAAATGAAGTTGCTGAAAGATATTTTGAAAATGGAAAAAAACGGCTTTTAATTTCTGATTTAATTCAAGTTGTAGAGACCGAAAACAGTAAACGAAAAAAGAAATCTGCAGTTGAAAAAAGAAAAGAAAAAGAGGTAAAAAAGAAAACCGATGAAGAGGCGCAAAAAGCAATAAAAGTAATTCGTAAAGAGAAAAAAAAGAAACCTCCAAAAACCACGGAAACACTTAAACCTAAAATCGATTTTAAAGTTGGTGACCAAGTTCGATTATATGATGGTAAAGCTGTTGGCACAATCGATTCGATAGAAAAGAAAAAAGCAATTGTTAATTATGGGGTATTTACCACCCAAGTGAATTTAGAGGCATTAGATTTAGTCAAACCAGCTAAAAAAGGGAAATGAAACACTTAATTGTTTTTTATGATGGTCCATGTGTCTTTTGTAATTTCTGGGTTAAAAAACTTTGCAAATGGGACTATAAGGACCAACTTCGTTTTTCTTCTTTAGATAGTAAACATGCTATTGAATTTGCCCATTTACGGGAAATTAATTTAATTGAGTTAAATTCCATTATCGCATGGGATCAAGATCAAAGTTACGCATATGAAGCACAAGCAGTTTTTATGATTTTAAATCGATTGGGAGGGTTGTGGAAGTTCTTTTTAATAGTTGAACTTTTGCCAAACTTTATTACCAATTTTATATACAGAATAATTGCAAATAACCGTTATACCCTTTTTGGTAGAAATAATAACTGTCCTATGCCAGACTCAGCGTACATGCATAAGTTTCTCAATTAATCACTCTTTAAAAAAACAAAATAATGAATAACAAAAGAGAACATTGGGAGAATATTTATACTTCAAAAAAATCAGATGAAATGAGTTGGACTCAAAATCATCCAACTAAATCTCTTGCCTTTATTCAAAAGGCAAACATCTCAAAAGATTCAGCTATTATTGATATTGGGGGTGGTGAATCTCAATTGGTAGATCATTTGCTAAAGCTGGGATATAAAGATTTGACTGTGCTAGATATTTCAGAACAAGCATTACTTCGTGCTCAGGAAAGACTTGGAAAAAAAGCCAAAAATGTGAATTGGATTTGTTCAGACATTACTGAATTTAAACCCGATAAGAAATATATACTTTGGCATGATCGTGCGGTATTTCATTTTTTAAAACAAGATGAAATAATGAAGTATCTAGAAATTACATCAAATTATGTGACAAAAAACTTAATTATTAGTACGTTTTCGAAAGAGGGACCCATGAAGTGTAGTGGGCTTTCAATACAACAATATAATGCTGAAGATTTAGCTATTTTGATTCATCCAGAATACCATTTACTAGTTAGCGAAAGTGAACTGCATACTACTCCATTTAATACAAATCAAGCTTTTATGTATTGTTTATTTGAAAAAGCGATGAACTAATATTTTTTAAAAAAGTTCAGGTTTTTAAGTTTTTTGTTTAATTTTAAACTGTCTCAATTATTAAAATCATGAAAAAAATCTACTTTTTATTGATAATCCTCGTCTCAATCATTCTACTTTACACATTACGTTTTAAATTATTAGCTCATCCTGGTAGTGTATTTATTTTCTCCAAAATTGGAATTGAACCATATGGTAGACTATTTGTCGGAATAATCGAGCTCATCGCTAGTTTCCTAATTGTTGCTCCCAGAACCATATGGATATGAGCGCTGATGAGTTTAGTAATGATGACTTCTTTGCTGTTTGTTCACTTAACTATACTTGGAGTTGAAGTACGAAATGATCATGGCTTATCATTTTATTTCGCATTAATTGCTTGGATTTCAAGTACTTTAGTTTTGTGGAATGAAAGAAAAAATATACCCTTCATTAATTAAATCAAAAATATCATATCATGCAAACAAATTTCAAAGCACCAAATTGGTTAAAAACCATCTCAATACTAGCTATTGTATGGAATTTATTAGGAATATATTCCTTTTTAGCACAATTATTATTGACACCTGATCAAATTGCTCTATTACCAGAACAGCAACGCGAAATAATCATTAATTATCCGCTATGGGGATATATAGTATTTGGCGTTGCTGTTTTTACTGGAACATTTGGTTCTCTTGGTTTATTTTTAAAAAAATCATGGTCTAAACCACTGCTTTTACTCTCTTTGCTAGCTGTTTTGGTGCAAATGGTTCATAATTTCAAATTAACAGAAGAAATGATACTAAATGACTCTAGCCAAGCAATAATACCTGTTGTTGTAGTTGTAATAGCAATAGCACTATACCAAATTGCAACAAAGGGAGTAAAAGATGGTTAATTAGACTAATCCTTCAATTTTCCAATTGACTTACCAACCATCATGGATACTGCTGCATCTCCAGTAACATTTACTACAGTACGGCACATATCTAGTGGTCTATCAATTGCGAAAATTAATGCAAGTCCTGCTTCTGGTATACCTGCTTGTGCAAGAACAATAACCAACATTACAATTCCAGCACTAGGAACAGCAGCTGTTCCGATTGACGCAAGAGTAGCAGTAAATATTATACCTAATTGAGCAGATAAGCTTAAATCTAATCCAAATGCTTGAGCTATAAAAACAGCCGCTACACCCTGGTAAACACTTGTCCCATCCATGTTTATTGTTGCACCTATTGGTAAAACAAAACTAGACACTTCTTTATCTACGCCTAAATTTTCTTCTACACATTCCATAGTAACAGGTAATGTTGCAGCACTAGAACTTGTTGAAAATGCAAGAAGTTGAGCTGGTGCTATACCTTTAAAAAAGGAGCTTGGATTCCTCTTCGTAAATATTTTAACCAATAGTGCATAAACCATTATCATTGCTGCAAGTCCAAGTAATAATGTAATTGCATACAAAGCTAATGCCTGAAAGAGTTCCAAACTTGGAGCTTCAACAACCAATGCTGCCAATAAAGCAAAAACACCATAGGGAGCGGCTAGCATAATAAGGTCAATTAATTTTAAAATAATGGCATTAAAGGAATCGAAAAATGCTTTTACAGGTTTTCCAGTCTCCTCAGGTAATAGTATCATTCCTATACCAAAAAAGAGAGCAAAAAATATAATCTGTAACATATTACGATTGTTTGATGCAGCAGCAAAAATATTCGAAGGAACTATATCAACCAATGCTTTAAGAGGCCCTGCTTCTTGTTGTTTTGCAGCAGCTTCTCTTTTTTGGTCTGCATCAGTGGCGTATGCTTCAACCAATTCTTCGCGAGTTTCGACAGATATTGACTTTCCAGGCTGGATTGAATTAACTAAAATCAATCCTATCATAACAGCAGTAAGTGTTGTCGAAACATATATCAATATGGTTCTTCCTCCCATTTGAGATAACTTAGCAATGTCTTTTAAATCTGACACTCCTTTAATCAAAGAGGCAAGAATTAGGGGGATGGCTATTAGTTTTAGGAGATTTATAAAAATTGTACCAAATGGTTTAATGTAATCCGAGATAAAGTCACCTCCTCCGTTAATAAAAGATAAGGCAAGTCCAAAAAGTACGCCAAAAAGCATACCGATTAAAATTTTCAAGTGTAGGGCTAGTTTTTTCATTTGTTTGATTTTAAATTATTTAATTTGGGTTAGTATATATTTAGTGTTAAAAAAATTATTTATTTGTTCGACGAATTAGCTCATAATCGGCTATTACAAGTGCTGCCATTGCTTCAACAATTGGTACCGCTCTAGGAACTACACAAGGATCATGACGACCCTTACCTTCCATAGTCACTTTTTCACCTTTATTATTTATCGTCTCTTGTGACTGCATCACAGTGGCTACGGGTTTAAATGCTACATTAAAATAGATATCCATTCCGTTAGAAATACCTCCCTGGATACCTCCAGATCGATTTGATTTTGTGGTTCCATCGGAATTAAAAGGATCATTATGTTGACTTCCTTTTAGTTTTGATCCAGCAAATCCACTTCCATATTCAAATCCCTTAACCGCATTGATTGAAAGCATTGCTTTTCCCAATTCTGCATGAAGTTTATCAAATGCTGGCTCACCTAAACCAACAGGAACATTTTGGATTACACAACTGATTATTCCTCCAACTGTATCTCCTTCTTTTCGAATTTTACGGATGTAGGCTTCCATTTCAGCTGCCTTTTCTAGATCGGGACAACGGACAGGGTTTTGCTCACTTAGAGCAAAATCAAGCGAGCTGTAATCTTTGTTCAAAGAAACATCTCCAATAGCAGAGACATACGCATTAAATGAGATGCCATGAAGAAATTGTTTTGCAATTGCTCCAGCAACAACACGACTGGCAGTCTCACGAGCAGAGCTTCTCCCTCCACCCCTGTAGTCACGAAAACCGTATTTTTGATCGTAGACATAATCAGCATGAGACGGACGATAACTGTCTTTTATATGGCTGTAATCATGAGATTTTTGATTGGTATTGTGAATAGCAAACCCGATAGGAGTTCCAGTTGTCTTACCTTCAAATAGTCCTGAATAAAAGACCACTTCGTCTGGTTCTTTCCGTTGCGTAACTATTGCTGATTGACCAGGTTTTCTTCTGTCTAAATCACGCTGAATAGCAGCAAGGTCTAATTCTATCCCTGAAGGACAACCATCTATTACACCACCAATTGCGGCGCCATGAGATTCTCCAAATGTTGTTACGTTAAATACTTTTCCAAATTGGTTTCCAGCCATGTAGTAAATTTAATAAATTATATGTTTATCTAACCATCTTTGGTGTGTTGTTTTTTTGAATCAATTTTATCAGTTGGCTTTATTTTATGTATTTTTACGCCCATGAAAAAAACCATATTAGCATATAGCATTACTGCTATCCTATTGGCTGCATGCCAGGGAAACTCCTCCCATTCTTTTTCAATAAATGGAAAAGCTGATTTTGAAGATGGAAAGAAAATATACCTTGTTAAGGCAAATGAAAACAATCAACCAATAGTTGTAGACTCAACGCAGGTCTTTAACGGTACTTTCAAATTTAATGGTGTTTTAGATCAAATTGATCTTAACTTTCTAACTTTTGAGAATGAAAACAGAAATCTTGTTTTTGTTCTTGAAAACGGAACCATTGATGTTACTATTTTTAAAGACAGTATTGGAGTTTCTAAAATTGGTGGGACAATTTCAAATTTGGATTTAATTCGCTATAGAGATGATTCCGACATAATGGCACGCTCTTTAACTGAATTAGTTACTAAAATTCAACGCGTCAATGCTGAAGGCGATGATTCACTTTCTAAAGAATTGCAAAACCAATACTTTGATCTGCAAAAAAAAATGATAGAATTTGAAAAAACTTTCATCAATACCAATACAGATTCTTTTGTTTCCTCTCTTATTCTTGAGCGCTTCATCGCTCAAAAAGCGATTCCACTAAATGAGATTCGTTCTATTTTTTCAAAATTCAGTGAAAGAATTAAGAAAAGTAGCTCAGGAGTTCGTGTGTCTGAAGTTGTAAACGCACCCATAAAACCTACAGAAATTGGCGAAATAGCTCCACTTTTCGAAGGACTTAATCCATATGGTGAGCGTATTGCGTTAGAGCAATTTAGAGGCAAAATAACAATCATTGATTTTTGGGCTGCATGGTGTCGTCCTTGTAGAGTTGAAAATCCAAATTTGGTTCGACTATATCGTCGCTTTCATGATAAAGGCCTTGAAATAATTGGTGTTTCCCTTGATAAAGACAGAGAGAGTTGGCTACAAGCAATAAAAGATGACGGTCTGGTTTGGAACCATGTGTCTAGTTTAAAATTCTGGCAAGACCCAATTGCAGAATTGTATCAAATCAGGTCAATCCCAGCTGCATTTATTTTGGATAGAGAAGGTAGGATTGTAGCAAGAGACCTAAGAGGAGCCCAACTAGAAAGTAAAGTTGAAGAATTACTAGAAAACTAAACTTTCCTCCAAAACAAAATAAAAGCTAAAACTACTGTCACTATACTAAGTAACACCAAAGTAAATAATGATTTTTCAATTACTGAAGGATTAAAAATTAAGGTGCAAACTACTCCCCCAATTGCTCCACCAAAGTGTGCAGTATGACCAATGGTATCAGCTTGCCGTTTCATTCCAAATAACGTGTAAACAAGATAACCTACTCCAAATACGTAAGCTGGCATTGGAATTGGAAGAAAAATGAAAGCAAGTTTCATTTCTGGAAACATCAATATGCTACTGTAAACAACCCCCATAATTGCTCCACTAGCACCAACAGCACTGTAATAAGGTTCGTTACGATGAAAATAATTTGCAAACAAGTTTCCAGCTAAAAGGCTAAATAGATATAATATGCTAAAGTTGAATATTCCTAATCCATAGAGTGTAGTGTCACCGAAAAAATAAAGTGTAAACCCATTAAAAAGAAGGTGTTGTCGGTCTACATGAATAAAACCCGCGGTAATTAATCGATAATACTCACCTTGCTTTACTGAGGCAATATTGAATTTTAATTGATTAAAAACTCCAGTGTTATTAAATGCATAAAAGCTAGTAGCAACGAGAAGCAATAAAAGCCCAAGGAGAAAAGGTGAAATAGGAATCATTAAAAATATTTAATTCAAATATAACTATATTTGTAGCAAAGAAATTCCATTGGACGCACTCATATTCCTACTAGCCTTACCCTTGCTTTTGCTTTTATCAATTTTACCTCACCCGATTCTTTATTTAGTTTCTGATGGATTATGTTTTTTACTCTACCATGTATTTAAATTTCGATTGAAAGTTGTAAGACTAAATCTTGAACTTTCATTTCCAGATAAAACATTTGAGGAACGTAAAAAAATTGAACATGAATTTTATAAAAATTTGTGTGACATCTTTTTGGAAATGGCAAAGAACATTACCATTTCTGAAAAACAAATAAAAAAACGTTTCAGATTCGAAGGTGTTGAATTGCTCAATGCCTATAAGAAACAAAAACGAAGTTCTATATTACAATTAGGACATTTTTCAAACTGGGAAGGTATGCTTAGTATTGGTCATTACCTTGATGGAATTGGATATGCAATCTATGCACCCCTATCGAATAAATACTTTGACTGGTTAATTCAGAAATCAAGACGTAAACATCATATTGAGCTTGTTCCAAGGCTTGAAACGATAGATTTTATTCAAAAAAATGAATCTGAAGGTAATTATGCCATGTATGGCTTCATAAGTGATCAATCACCAAATGTTCGACCAAAAACTTATTGGCGTCCATTTTTGGGAATTGAGGTTCCTGTTTTTACTGGAGCCGGTAGAATGGCAAAGAAGTTCAATTTACCTATTCTATTTGCAGAAATCAATCGTGACAGGAGAGGCTATTATACAGCTAAAATTTCTTCGCTTGTAGAAAATTGTAAAGACTACACTGAAAATGAGTTATCTGACTTATTTCTTGAAAAAGTTGAGGCACAAATTCGACGCAATCCCTCTCAGTACCTTTGGTCACATAACCGTTTTAAACACAGAGATAAGGCTTCTAAAGACGTGTAGAAAGAGCTAATAATTCTTCTGAAAAACGTTTGGTGATTAAATCTGCTTCTTTTTGACTCTCTGCTTCTGAATATACCCTAACAATTGGTTCTGTGTTCGACTTTCTCATATGTACCCAACCCTTAGCAAAATTTATTTTGACACCATCTATTGTCAATGGCTTGTCTTTTGAATATTGAATAGCAGCTTGATTTAAAAGTTGATCTACATCTACACTTATATTTAATTCAATTTTACCCTTACTCATAAAATAAGCAGGATACGATTTCTTTAGTTGAGATACTGATATTTTGCGTTCTGCTAAAAGAGACAGAAAAATCGCTACTCCAACCAATGCATCACGTCCGTAATGTAAATTAGGGTCAATAATTCCACCATTACCCTCACCCCCTATTACAGCATTTTGTTCTTTCATCTTATCAACAACATTTACTTCACCAACTGCACTTGCAAAATAAGTACCTCCATACGCTTCTGTGATATCTTGTAATGCACGTGTAGAAGAAAGGTTGGAAACCGTATTTCCAGGTGTTTTTGAAAGTACAAAGTCTGCACATGCCACTAGCGTATACTCCTCACCAAACATCTCTCCTTTTTCATCCATAAATGCCAAACGATCAACGTCTGGATCAACTACAATACCTAAATCTGCTTTAAAATCAACAACTGCCTGCGAAAGATCACCAAGATGTTCTTTCAAAGGTTCTGGATTGTGAGGAAAATGTCCATTTGGGTCACAATATAGCTTGTGTGTGACAACTCCTAACGCTTCTAAAAGCTCAGGAATAGCTATACCTCCAACTGAATTTACACCATCAACAACCGCTTTAAAATGAGCAGACTTTATTGCTTCTAAATTAATCAAAGGGTGGGCTAATATTGCTTCAATGTGTTCCTTAATTGCCGATGCCTTATGTTTAATCTTGCCTAAATTATCGACATCTGCAAAATCAAAAGAATTTGCTTCAGCCAATGCTAAAATTTCTCCCCCCTCTTTTGCATTCAAAAACTCACCTTTATCATTTAAAAGTTTTAGGGCATTCCATTGTTTGGGATTATGACTGGCTGTTAAAATGATACCTCCATCTGCATTTTCTTTAACTACACTCATTTCAACTGTTGGTGTGGTAGACAAATCTAAGTCAATGATATCAATACCCATACCTACTAAAGTTTGCATAACCAATGCTTGTATCATGTTTCCTGAAATACGAGCGTCTCTTCCAATTACAATTGTAAGTTTATTATTTGGTTTTTTTGCTTGCACAAAACTGCCATAAGCCGCAGCATATTTCACTGCATCAATTGGTGTTAAATTTTCTTCAGGCTTACCTCCGATTGTACCTCGAATTCCAGAAATTGATTTAATTAAAGTCATTGAAAAATATTTTATCAAATATACACATACTCTTTCATTAAAAAGAAGCAACTTTAGACCATGAACTATTTAGCTCACTTGTTGCTCTCTGGGGATAATCTTGATATTCGTTTTGGAAATTTTATAGCAGATGCATTAAAAGGAAAACAATATGAGGTGTATCCCAAAAAAATTAAGGAAGGAGTAATACTTCATAGAGCAATTGATCATTTTACTGACAACCACCCAATTTTTAGAAGACATTGTAAAATTTTATACCCTAAACACAGTCATTACGCTCGTGTTATTATGGATGTCATATATGATTATTTTCTGGCAAAAAATTGGAATAAATTTCATAGCCAACCATTAAACGAATACACGATTAAGTTTTATGATGATTTAGCTAATCGTCAAAATTTAATTCCTCCAAAGATGTTACGTTTAACTGAACTCATGAAATCTCAAAACTGGTTAATTCAATATAGTTCGACTGAGGGTGTGACAAATATACTATCCCAAATGAGTAAACGAACACGCTTCCCCTCACAGTTTGATCAAGCAATTGAAACCATATTACTAAACCAAACAATTATTGAAAATGAATTTTTTGAATTCTTTGAAGAATTGTTTCTCTTTTGCGAAAATCATTTAAAATCAGTGCAATAGTTTGAATAGAATAGTTAGCTTTATTGATTAAATTTTTAAAGATGAAAAAACCACTATTTTATTTACTTTCATTTACAATAATTGCCTGTTCATCTCCAAAAAATGATGAAATTCAAGCTGCTGTAGTTTCAGCCCGTGTTGAAGCATCTGAAATTGGACTAGATGTTCTTAAACAAGGTGGTAATGCGTATGACGCAATGGTAGCAACAAGTTTTGCTTTGACGGTTGTATATCCTGTGGCTGGTAACATTACTGGAGGAGGGTTTTTTGTATATCGAACTGCTGATGGGGAAACTTCCACCTTAGATTATCGTGAAATGGCACCTTTACAATCAACTAAGGATTTATTTTTAGACGAGAATGGAAATGCAGATCCTGAGAAAAGTACTATTGGTGGATTAGCTGTCGGTATTCCAGGTGCTGTTGCCGGAATATTAGAAGTACACAAAAAATTAGGCTCAATGCCTCTGGAAGATCTCATTCGACCTGCAATTGATTTGGCTGAAAAAGGATATAAAGTGACTGAAAAACAAGCGAGAAGCTTTGCACGATATCGAGATTTATTTATTCGTGTAAATGGTGAGGATACTTTTTTTGCTCAAAATTTTTCACAAGGTGATACGATAAAAAATCCTGCACTGGCAAACACATTACTTGAAATAGCAAAAAATGGAAATAGAGGATTCTATGAAGGATGGGTTGCTCAAGCAATGGTTGATAAAGTTAAAGCTACGGGAGGAATTTTGAGCCTAGAAGGATTGGAAAGTTACCGCCCTGTATGGCGTGACCCTGTCCTTTTTAACTACAAAGAACTTGGTCTAATTTCAATGCCCCCTCCATCAAGTGGAGGAATATGTTTGGCACAAATGATGCAAATGGTTTCAGAATATGACATAAAATCAATGGGTTTTAATTCCACAGAAACAATGCATTTAATGATTGAAGCTGAACGAAGATCGTATGCTGATAGAAGTCACTTTCTAGGAGATCCTGACTTTGTCCATGTACCCCAAAGTGAACTCATAAGTAAAAGTTATGTACAAGAACGAATGTCCTCATATTCGCCCAGCAAGGCAACTCCATCATCTGAATTAGCACATGGAGAAATTCAAGTTATGGAGAGTGATGAAACTACACACTTTTCAATAGTTGATTCAAAAGGAAATGCAGTTGCAGTAACTACCACATTAAATGGTGCGTATGGTTCAAAAGTCTTTGTAGATGAAATAGGTGTTTTTATGAATAATGAAATGGACGATTTTAGTAGTAAACCGGGTGTTCCCAATATGTTTGGTTTAACAGGAAGTGAAGCAAATTCTGTTGCACCAAAAAAACGTATGTTGAGCTCTATGACTCCTACAATTGTCACCAAAAATGATAAATTGTATATGGTTGTTGGAACTCCTGGTGGGTCAACCATCATTACATCTGTATTCCAAACTGTACTGAATGTGTACGAACACGGGATGGGAATGCAAGAAGCAGTAAATGCACCTAGATTTCACCACCAATGGCTTCCAGATCGTGTTGTTCTAGAACCTAATAAATTCAACAATATCATTATTGAAGGACTTCAGGCTATGGGGCATAATATTTCTGAAGAATACAGTCGAATAATTGGTAAAGTTGACGCTATATTAGTTGATGATTCAGGACAAATCAGTGTGGGTGCAGATTATCGTGGTGACGATGCAGCAGCAACATATTAACCATAATTAAGAGGAGAGGGAAGCTAAATGGAATTGAACGATAATTGTATTGATGTACAAGGAGCGAGAGTTCACAATTTAAAAAATATTGATGTAAAAATTCCACGTGATAAACTTGTTGTGATTACCGGTTTATCGGGCAGTGGTAAATCTTCCCTTGCGTTTGACACTATTTACGCCGAAGGACAAAGACGATACATGGAAACCTTTTCAGCTTACGTTCGTCAGTTTTTGGGTAACCTAGAGCGTCCAGAAGTTGATAAAATTGATGGGCTATCACCTGTAATTGCAATCGAACAAAAAACAACCTCAAAAAGTCCACGCTCTACTGTTGGGACAATCACTGAGTTATATGACTTTTTACGTTTGATGTATGCTCGAATTGGCACTGCTTATAGCTATGTGACACAAGAAAAAATGGTTAGTTATACTGATGAACAAATCATCAAACTTATTCGCGAAGATTACTTAAATCAGAAAGTCCTATTACTTGCTCCTATTGTTAAGTCAAGAAAAGGTCATTATCGCGAATTATTTGAAAACTTAGCTCGTCAAGGATTTATTCGAGTTCGTGTTGATGGAGAAATTTTAGAATTATCCAAAGGGATGAAGGTAGATCGTTATAAAACACATGACATCGAATTGGTCGTTGATCGAATGCAGATTTCTGATTCTGAAAATGCTTTAAAAAGACTTCAAGAGTCAATGATTGCTGCCATGTATCAAGGTGAACAAACCCTAATGATTCTTGATAGTGAAACCAATCAGGCTAGATATTTTAGTCGAAACCTTATGTGTCCTAGTTCTGGTGTGTCTTACCCAAGTCCTGAACCCAATACATTTTCATTCAATTCACCCAAAGGAATGTGCGAAAACTGTAAAGGATTAGGAAATCAACAAGTCGTAAATCCAAAGAAAATCATCCCAGATTATTCAATTTCAATAAATAATGGTGGAATTAAACCTCTTGGACCAAAAAAATCCTCATGGGGTTTTAAACAAATGGAGGCAATTGCACAACGATATGAATTTTCATTAAATGATCCTATTGATAAAATTCCTAAAGTTGCAATGGATATAATTCTTAGAGGAGGAAGTGAAAGTTTCTCCGTCCAATCCAAATCATTGGGGGTTACACGAAGGTATTCCATTGATTATGAAGGGATAGAAAATTTTATTCAAAATCAATATTATCAATCAGAATCAACAAATTTAAAACGCTGGGCTGCTGATTTTATGGATGAAGAAATTTGCTCATCTTGTCAAGGGTCTCGTTTAAATCATCAAGCTTTAAACTTTAAGATTAATGGTGATTCAATTGCTGATTTAGCCAATATGGATCTCAATGATTTATATCAATGGATTTTAGAAGTACCAAAGACTCTTAATGAAAATGAACTGAAAATTGGTGAGGAAGTTATTAAAGAGGTTAAAACACGTATTGAATTTCTATTGAATGTAGGTCTAAACTACCTAAGTTTAAATCGTTCATCTAAATCACTTTCTGGTGGAGAAGCTCAACGAATTCGTTTAGCTACGCAAATTGGTTCTCAGCTAGTAGGAGTGCTTTATATTTTAGATGAGCCAAGCATAGGGCTACATCAAAGGGACAATAAACGATTGATTGACTCCCTCATATCCTTGAGGGATATTGGCAATTCTGTGGTTGTTGTAGAACACGATAAAGAAATGATAGAACGCTCTGATTACGTCATTGATATTGGTCCTCATGCTGGAAAAAACGGTGGTGAGATTATTTCAAAAGGGAATCATAAAGAAATCATTGAGTCAAACTCTCTCACAGCCGCCTATTTGACTGGTGAAAAGAAAATTGAAATTCCCTCTAATAGAAGAAATGGTAGTGGAAAGTTTTTGCATTTAAAAGGCTGTTCAGGGAATAACCTTAGAAATGTAGATTTAACTTTACCACTTGGTTTAATGATTGGCGTTACAGGTGTCTCTGGAAGTGGAAAATCAACCCTAATAAATGAAACGCTTTATCCAATTCTAAATGCACATTATTATAATGGTGTAAAAAAACCACTGCCTTACAACTCAATTCAAGGTCTCGAGCATTTAGATAAAATTGTTGATGTGAATCAAAGTCCAATTGGAAGAACGCCTAGAAGTAATCCAGCAACATATACTGGTGTATTCAGTGAAATTAGATCACTTTTCACTCAAACACCTGAAGCTCAAATTCGTGGTTATAAACCTGGACGATTTAGTTTTAATGTCACAGGTGGTCGTTGTGAAACATGTATGGGTGGTGGACTAAAAGTCATTGAAATGAAGTTTTTACCAGACGTATATGTAGAATGTGAATCATGTCAGGGGAAACGTTTTAATCGAGAAACATTAGAAATTCGATATAAGGGAAAGTCTATTTCAGATGTTTTAGAAATGACGATAAATCAAGCATGTTCATTTTTTGAACCAATTCCTAAAATCTATCGTAAACTAAAAACTTTACAGGATGTAGGCTTAGGTTATATTGCTTTAGGTCAAGCATCAACAACATTATCTGGTGGTGAAGCACAACGTGTAAAATTAGCCACTGAACTTGCCAAAAGAGATACAGGCAATACGCTGTTTATTCTTGATGAACCTACCACAGGACTTCATTTTGAAGATATTCGCGTTTTACTTAAAGTGTTAAATTACTTAACTGAAAAAGGCAATACTGTACTTATAATTGAACATAATTTGGATGTAATTAAACAAGTTGATTATATTATTGATGTTGGACCTGAGGGTGGCAGAGGTGGAGGAATGATAATTGCTGAAGGAACACCTGAAGAAATTATTAAAGTAGCTGAAAGCCACACTGGTAATTATTTAAAAAAGGAATTAGAAGATTAGATAGTGGGTGAAAATAAAATTAAAACCAGCGATGTATGGTCCATTTTTAAATTAATGGGGGAATTTGTCAATGGATTTGAGCACATGGGTAATTTAGGTCCTTGTATTTCAATCTTTGGGTCTGCAAGAACAAAAGATGATAATCCCAATTATATTTTAGGGACCGAAATTGCAAAGAAACTTGCTTTAAAAGGGTACGGAATTATTACAGGTGGTGGTCCTGGAATTATGGAAGCAGCAAATAAAGGAGCTAAAGATGCTAACGTAATATCTGTTGGGTTAAATATTGAATTACCTTTTGAACAACCAAATCAATTCATTGACACATCACACAATTTAAAATTTCAATATTTTTTTGTTAGAAAGGTAATGTTTGTTAAATATGCTCAAGCTTTTGTTGTTCTTCCGGGAGGAATAGGCACTCTAGATGAGCTTTTCGAGGCACTTACTCTTGTCCAAACTAAAAAAATTAAAAAAATACCTATCATATTAGTTGATACAAAATTTTGGGGAGGTCTTATTGATTGGATGAAAAAAACACTCGTTAATGAATCAATGATTAATATCGAAGATTTGGACTATATTCATTTAGTAGACCGGTCGGATGAGGTGGTCGAAAAGATTGATTACTTTTATAAAACAGCTCATTTTTCTCCAAACTTCTAATTTTGAAACATTTATATTTTAGTTTTCTTTTTGCCCTAACAAAAATGGTCTTGCATGCGCAAGTCCCTCCCACCTATTATATTGATGTAGAATTAGACAATGAAGCTGAAAGTTTAGTTGTAAATCAAACAATTCGTTTTCAAAATAATGAAACAAAGTCAATAAAAACCCTGAATCTCCTTGATTGGGCAAACGCCTATAGCTCTACGGATAGTCCTCTGGCGAAAAGACTTGTCGAGGAATACACGAGAAGTTTTTATTTGTCTAGTAAGTCTAAGCGTGGATCAACAACAATTGAATATATAAATGAAGGGGAAACAACGCTTAAATGGAATAGACCTAAAGATCAGATAGATGTCATTATTGTTTCATTAGAGAACCCTTTAATGCCAAATGAATCCATTGATATAAATATTAAATATGTAGTGAAAATTCCAGATGGAAAATTTACAGGATATGGAATTTTGGACGATAATAGCTTCTTTTTTGAGCATTTTTTTATAAGGCTTGCATTAAGAAACAACAATGCGTGGGAGCCGCTAAGCTTTCTAGATTTAGAAGAGTCTCAATCACAAGCAGCCAACTTTGACATAATTTGGAATATTCCCAATAACTTAAAAATATATTCAAACATAGTCTCAACAAAAATTGGACACAGAGATAATCTAACTCTGTACAAATTCTCAGCGCTTAATCAAAAAATTCTTAATTTTCATATTGGCGAATTTATCAATTACAATGAATATAAGAGTGGTGATGTTTTATTTTCAACTAATCTTGAATTAGATGATTATCCAAAAGACTCATCAACTGAGAGTATAGTTAAAGTTCACTCATTCATCACAAATAAATTTGATGGTTTTACTGAGAAATACATTTATATATCAAAAGAAAAAAACAACAAACGACCCTATTATGCTCTGACGTTAATTCCATCAATTATCAAGCCTTTTGAGTCGAGTTTTGAATTGGAAATTACCATTTTATATGCTTTTTTGCAGCAATACTTTACTGAATATTTTAACTTTCATCCAAGAAAAGATTTTTGGCTAAAAAGCGGTTTTTATAATTTCTTGATTCTTCAATATTTAGAAGAATATTATCCAAACAAAAAACTATTAGAAGTACTTGAGAGTAAAGCGTTAATTAATTTCTTTACGCAACATTACACCTTGTCTAAATTAACTTTTGAAAAAACAGCTGATCAATTTTATGAGTTTATGTTACGTCGCAATTTGCAACAACCTCTATTTACATCAAAAGAAAAGTTAATTCGATTTAATGAACAAATTGCCACACCAAGTCTTTCTCTAATGTGGCTTAGGTACTTCGAAGAACAAAAAAATAATTCAGTGTTTAATTTCATTAATCAAACCCAAGAAAACAAATGGACAGGAGAAACACTAGTCAATCAATTCATTGATTTTTTTGGAATATCTAAAATTGATGGTTTTGAACAAAACTTAAAAAGTAGAAATTCACTAGATTTTTCATTTTCTAAGGTCAAAGTCAAGGACGATAAATTGACATTTGAAGTGAAAGAAAAAAACAATATTTCACTTCCTTTTAGTATTGGTTGGGTTCGCGATGACAGCCTGATTAAAGTATCAAAATTCGATGCTGAAATGTTAAATAAGTCACTCACTATTCAATCATATGAAGCTGATTATATCTCAATAAATCCTCAAATACGCACCCCTGAATTCAACCCAAGAAATAATTATAAACATATTAAAAATTCAACGTTGATTAAACCCTTTCGTTTAACATTAATTAAGGATATTGAAAATCCTTTTTACAATCAATTATTTTATAACCCAAGAGTAAAATTCAACGCTTACGACGGAATCAGCTTTGGGGTACGTCTCAACAACAAAACAATCAAGTCACGTCCTTTAAAAATTACTGCACAACCATTGTATTCTTCAATTCAAAATAAAATAATTGGTTCTTTCTTTGGAACATACACCATGTATAATGAAAACTCCCCTTTTTATTTTTCAAATTTTTCATTGGGAGGAAGCAGTTTTCACTATGATAATGATCTTAGTTATACCCTAATGAATGCTTCTGCAACAATATTTAAACGGACGCCAGACTTACGATTAAATAAAAATCAAGCGCTACGTGTCTTTTGGCAATATGTGAAAAGAGAACAAAATGATTTGACTGCTGATAAACCAAATTATAATATCGCTGGTATTAGTTATGTATATGCGAACAAAAGTGC
This sequence comes from Flavobacteriaceae bacterium, assembly GCA_030835845.1. Classification (GTDB taxonomy): domain Bacteria; phylum Bacteroidota; class Bacteroidia; order Flavobacteriales; family Flavobacteriaceae; genus Arcticimaribacter. Next base: position 2,836 of record JAUROD010000034.1, on the reverse strand, counting down.
GCTTCGCCATATTACATTCAATAGTCTTTCCGAATTCTCAAAAGAATTTGGTAAGTTGTCTCTTACTACAGAGTATCGTTATCTACTACAAAGTGGACGTCAACTTTCCCTACGCCTTTTTGCTGGAAAATTTCTTTACAAAAACACCTCCTCCAATTATTTTGATCTTTCCTTAACCAGACCAACCGATTATTTGTTCCAATATGATTTTTTAGGTCGTTCAGAAACAACAGGTTTTTACAGTCAACAATTTGTCATGGCTGAGGGAGGTTTTAAATCATCTTTTGATCAACAATATTCCAATAATTATTTGTTTAGCTTAAATACTTCAATGGGAATTTGGCGTTGGATTGAAACCTATGGTGATATTGGTTATGTGAAAAACAATAGAGCTAAAGGTAGAACTTATTTCGATCTTGGGTTTCGCTTAAATTTACTTCCCGACTTTCTTGAATTATATTTCCCAATCTATAACTCAAACGGTTTGCAACTAGATGAATATTCATATAAACAAAAAGTTCGTTTTGTATTGACACTCGACCCAAAGACATTAAGTCAATTGTTTTCTCGCAAATGGTTCTAAATCAGCAAACTGTTCTATTACCAAGCTTACATCCTTTTTTTTTGTAAATTTGCACAGCAAAATTTTCCAATGCAGAAGCCAAATGAAGTTGTATTGCCAAAACTGAGTTTCAAAGAATTTAAAGACGAACTCTTAAGTGACTACAAGACAATTGTCTTAAGTAGGGAGTGTAGTATTTTAGGTCGTAAAGAAGTACTCACGGGGAAGGCTAAGTTTGGAATTTTTGGCGATGGAAAAGAGCTCCCTCAATTGGTATTAAGTAGATTCTTCGAACCTGGTGATTTTCGTTCAGGATATTACAGAGATCAAACCATATTGATGGCACAAAAACTGCTTTCTCCTCAACAAATATTTGCTGCATTGTATGCACATCCGGATTTAGAAGAAGAACCAATGTCCGGTGGAAGACAAATGGGTGCGCATTTCTGTACACCAAGCAATGATAAAAATGGACATTGGAAAGATTTGACTAAACAAGTTAATCATAGCTCTGACTTATCTCCTACTTCGGGGTCTATTCCTCGTTTAATAGGTTTAGCAAGAGCCTCCAAAGTTTACAGATCGATCAAGATTAAAGGGAGTGAAAAGTTTTCAACAAATGGTAATGAAATTGCATGGGGTACAATAGGAAATGCTTCAACTAGTGAAGGGCTTTTCTTAGAGGCTATGAATGCTGCTGGTGTTCATCAAATTCCAATGGTTTTAAGTGTTTGGGATGATGGTTATGGAATTTCTGTTGATAATAGTTTACAAACAACAAAAGGAAGTATTTCTAAGGCACTAGCTGGATTGCAAAGAAATGAAAATGAAAAAGGTTTCGAAATTCTTCATGTATGTGGTTGGGACTATCCTGCACTAATAGAAACCTATCAGAAAGCAAGTGATTTAGCAAGAAACGAACATGTTCCTGTGTTAATTCATGTTGATCAATTAACACAGCCCCTCGGTCACTCAACTTCTGGGTCTCATCAACGATACAAGTCTAAAGATCGTTTGGAATGGGAAAAGGAATACGATTGCAATTTAAAGATGCGCTCGTGGTTAATTGAAAAAAATATAGCTACCGAGGAAGAGCTACTGAAAATTGAGGAAGAATCTAAATTAGAAGCTGCCAAAGGCAAAAAAAATGCATGGGAATCTTATCAAAAAATTTTTCATGTAACTCATGCTGAATTAATCAAAGGCATCAAAACATTACTACCCGCGACTGCAAATGACATTAATTTACAGTTACTTTTAAAGACAGTTATAAATACTCAAGAAATATCTTACAAATCAATTTTTCATAATGCAAGAAAAGCTTTACGCTTAAGCAAGGGTTATCCTTCAAAAGAAAGGTCCAGCTTTAAAGTTTGGTTTGAAAAACTTCAAAATGATATTGATCATAAATTCAGTTCTCATCTTTATAGTGAATCTGACTTTAAACTTAAATCAGTTGCAGCTGTTGCCCCCTCTTACAGCAAAGATCCTGAGAATGTTGATGGTCGAATTATTATTCGTGATAATTTTAAAGCGCTCTTTGAAAAAAATGACAATCTGCTATTATTTGGAGAGGATGTAGGGAAGATTGGTGATGTAAATCAAGGAGCTGAAGGACTTCAAGAGGCTTTTGGTGTGGAACGGGTATTTGATACAGGTATACGAGAGGCAACAATCATTGGACAAGGAATCGGAATGGCACTACGCGGGCTAAGACCTATTGCTGAAATACAATATTTAGATTATGTTCTTTATTGTCTTCAAACTCTGAGTGATGATTTGGCTTCGTATTTATATCGTACTGTAGGACAACAAAGTGTTCCTCTTATCATTCGCACAAGAGGTCACCGACTTGAAGGCATATGGCATAGCGGGTCACCTATGGGAGGACTTATCCATTTCTTAAGAGGTGTAAACCTCCTAGTCCCTAGAAATATGACACAAGCAGCTGGTTTTTACAACACTCTTTTAGCTGGTGATGAACCTGGAATTGTGGTTGAATCTCTAAACGGCTATAGACTTAAAGAACCTAAACCAAATAATTTGGGTGAGTTCAAAGTTGAAGTTGGTAAAATTGAAGTTTTAAAAAATGGTACTGACATAACCTTAGTCTCTTACGGGTCTACTTTAAGAATTGTTATGGAGGCTGCTCAAGAACTTGAACTTCATGACATTTATGCTGAGGTAATTGATGTACAGTCGTTACTTCCGTTTGATTCTGCTCATGAAATTAAAGAAAGTATCAAAAAAACAAATAGGGTCTTAATTATTGAC
>JAUROD010000033.1 GCA_030835845.1 Flavobacteriaceae bacterium | reverse complement strand
AGGCGATGTGCTGCATTAAAATGTGCTTTACGACTTACTTTTACTTGACTCATGATTGCTTTTTTAAATGGCTATGTACACGATCAAAAATAATTTTGAACCATGCAGTATAAGCTTCAGGTTGTGTATTAATATCTGTTTTGATGTCATCCATACCCATCCATTTCCAGTCTTCAACTTCTTCTTTGTTGATCACTGGGCTTTGTTCTGAATAGCCAATCATTACATGATCCAGTTCATGTTCTGTAAGACCATTGTCAAAAGGTGCTTTATAAATAAAGCTAAACAATTCTTCCAGATCAACCTTCATTCCCATTTCCTCAAACAATCTTCGATTTCCTGCTTCTAAATTACTTTCACCTAATCGTTGATGACTACAACAGGTATTTGTCCATAATCCAGGGGAATGATATTTATGCAATGCACGTTGTTGGAGCATTAACTTTCCTTCTGAATTAAAAATAAAAACGGAAAAAGCGCGATGTAATAACGCTTTCTGATGTGCCTCCATTTTTGGCATTACGCCAATAGGCTCATCACTCTCATTTACGAGGATGACATTTTCTTCTTTCATGAAGATCAAAAATACCGATAAATTTATCAAAAACCTATTTTCATCCCTATGCCCTTCAAAGGAATAGTAGTATTTTTATCGAAATTATCACGCATGTTTTTAGACGAGATTTCCAAAAGACGAACCTTTGGAATCATTTCCCATCCAGATGCTGGAAAAACAACCCTCACTGAAAAGCTTCTTCTATTTGGTGGAGCTATCCAGGAAGCCGGTGCTGTCAAGTCAAATAAAATTAAAAAAGGAGCAACAAGTGACTTCATGGAAATTGAACGTCAACGTGGAATTTCTGTGGCAACCTCTGTCCTCGGATTTTATTATAGAGACAAGAAAATAAATATTCTTGACACTCCTGGACATAAAGATTTTGCTGAAGATACATTTCGAACCCTCACTGCAGTAGATAGTGTAATTGTTGTGATTGATGTAGCAAAAGGGGTGGAAGAACAAACTGAAAAACTAGTTGAAGTTTGTCGCATGCGAAAAATACCGATGATCGTTTTTATCAATAAACTTGACCGCGAGGGTAAAGATGCGTTTGACTTGCTTGATGAAGTCGAACAAAAGCTAGGTCTTCGTGTAACTCCATTGACTTTTCCAATTGGAATGGGATATGACTTTCAAGGTATCTACAACATTTGGGAAAAGAACGTCAAACTTTTTTTGGGCGAACACAAACAGCGAAAAGGCACTGTGGTTAGCTACACCGACCTTGATGATGCTGAACTTGAAAAAGGAATTGGAAAAAAAGCATTGGAAAAACTTAAGGATGAACTTGAATTGGTTTCTGGAGTTTACCCTGAGTTTAATCAAAAAGAATATCTCAATGGGGAATTACAGCCTGTCTTTTTTGGTTCTGCCTTAAATAATTTCGGGGTTCAAGAACTTCTTGATTGCTTTATTGACATTGCTCCATCTCCATTAAAAAAGAGAGCGGAAGAAAGGGAAATTAATCCAAGTGAAAAGGAATTTTCTGGATTTGTTTTTAAAATTCATGCAAATATGGATCCCAATCATCGTGATCGACTTGCCTTTATTAAAATTGTTTCTGGAACTTTTGAGAGAAACAAACCCTATTTACATGTTAGACTCAACAAAAAACTAAAATTTTCTAGTCCAAATGCGTTCTTTGCTGAGCGTAAAGAAATTGTAGAAATTTCTTACGCTGGAGATATTGTTGGACTTCATGACACTGGAAACTTTAAGATTGGCGACTCACTTACCAGTGGGGAAGAAATTCATTTCAAGGGAATTCCAAACTTTTCACCAGAACATTTTCGTTATATCAACAATGCAGATCCGATGAAATCGAAGCAATTGAATAAGGGTATCGAACAATTGATGGACGAAGGTGTAGCTCAATTATTTACATTAAAACTAAACAACAGAAAAATTATTGGAACCGTTGGTGCTCTCCAATTCGAAGTAATTCAGTACCGTCTTGAACATGAATACTCTGCCAAATGTGCTTATGAAAACCTAAATGTATTCAAAGCATGTTGGGTGGACCCAGAAGATAAAAACAATGAAGAATTTGCTGACTTCAAACGGGTCAAACAAAAGTTCTTGGCAACCGATAAATCGGATAAATTAGTTTTCCTTGCCGACTCTGCTTTTTCACTTCAAATGACACAACAAAAATACCCCTCAGTAAAATTCCATTATACCTCTGAATTTGAATAGAGTGTATTTAATATTTTTAAGTATATTTGAATAATTAATACCCAAATCATAACCATAACTAAAAAAGAAACGATCCTATGTTCATCTCACACGTCCAACTCCCCTATTCAACCAATCCTCTTGATGTACAAATAAATTAAAGGACTTTTAACCTCTCACCTTCATCCCAATCTTTCAGTAAAAGACCTCAAAAACCCTCAATAATTGGAATGTGAGCAATGTAACTCTTATGTATAGCCTCTTTGCAAATTCTAATTTCAACAGCTCTATTGAAGATTGGAATGTAAGCAAGGTGACCAATATGAATTCAATGTTTAGAAATAATCCATCGTTCAACCAAGATATTAGCCAATGGAATGTAAGTGCTGTAAACAGTATGGATCTTATGTTTAAAAGTGCAATACATTTTAACCAAAATTTAACTGGATGGGATGTAAGTAATGTTACCTCTTATCAGCTTTATGATAATGATGCAGTACGTTGGGAAGAGTCAAACAAGCCAAATTTTCCCTAGTGTTTTAGGGTTAATCCTTTGAAGCGTCAAAACTTTTGTTCCCCAAAAGGATGTCAAAAAAGAGGGTAAAGTCGCCTCTTAAACTCCATAAAGGGTAGGTGAAAGTGGCAGGATTGTTTTTCTCAAAAAAAGCATGACCTGCCCACGCAAACCCATATCCTACAAGGGGTAAAGCAATCCAAAAGCGTGCTTCTTTTTGAGCAATAAGGAAAAAAACAAGTAGGAAAAGTACTATAAATGTTCCAATAAAATGTAGTATTCTACTTGTTTTGTTTTGATGTTCAGATAGATAGAAAGGGTAGAACTCTTTAAAAGATTGAAAGGGTTTGTTTTCCATATAAATAGTTTTATGGCAAGATAAAAAAAATCCCCGACCTTTTTAGGTCGGGGATTTTGTATTAAGCTTCGCCAGTTGGTCCAAAATTAAGTGGAATAGGAGGCGGTTCTTTTTCATCAATTTTACCATTTGCTTGCTCAAAACGATGGATATTATCACCAAGTGCTTTGTGCAATCTTTTGGCATGCTCGGGAGTCAAAATAATTCTAGACTTAACCTTTGCTTTTGGTGCTCCAGGCATTATCGAAACAAAGTCAACAATAAATTCAGAAACCGAATGATTGATTATTGCAAGGTTACTATAGGTACCCTCTGCAACCTGCTCGTTCAGCTCAATATTTATTTTTTGATCTTTTGGGTTCGAATTGCTCATAGCTTATAAATTGATTTCTTCGCTTTCTTCAAAAAAGGCATCCTCGTCTTTGTTAATCAATAGACTTGTGTACTCTTCTTTCGATCCAACAATGATATCATTGTATTCACGAAGACCAGTTCCAGCAGGAATTTTGTGTCCAACAATTACGTTTTCTTTCAATCCTTCTAAGGTATCTTCTTTACCGCTCACTGCAGCTTCGTTCAATACTTTGGTTGTCTCTTGGAAAGAAGCAGCCGAAATAAATGACTTGGTCTGTAATGATGCACGTGTGATTCCTTGTAGTTCAGGTGTAGCAGTTGCTGGCTGAGCATCACGTGCTTCAACCAATGCTTTTCCTTCACGCTTGAGCAGCGAATTTTCATCACGTAAATCACGTGAGCTAATTACCTGTCCAGCTTTTAGATTTTGAGAATCTCCAGGCTCAACAACAACTTTCTTTCCATATAAAGCATCGTTTTCTTCGATAAAATCGTATTTGTGAACCAACTGATTTTCGAGCATTAATGTATCTCCTGGATCGTTGATTTTTACTTTACGCATCATCTGACGAACAACAACCTCAAAGTGCTTGTCGTTTATTTTTACTCCTTGGAGACGATATACTTCTTGTACTTCATTTACTAAGTATTGTTGTACCGCTGATGGTCCTTTGATTTTTAAAATATCAAGTGGTGTAATCGATCCATCAGACAATGGCATACCGGCTTTTACAAAGTCGTTTTCTTGTACCAAAATCTGGTTGGATAATTTAACCAAATAACGTTTTTCATCACCAAATTTAGATTGAACAATAATCTCGCGATTTCCACGCTTTATCTTACCAAATGAAACAACACCGTCAATTTCAGATACAACTGCAGGGTTTGAAGGGTTACGCGCTTCAAACAATTCAGTTACCCTTGGTAAACCTCCTGTAATATCCCCAGACTTAGCTGACTTACGTGGAATTTTTACCAAAATTTTTCCTTCTGAAATCTTCTCGTTGTCGTCCACCATAATATGAGCGCCAACAGGTAAGTTGTATGATCTTAATACATTTCCTTTGTTGTCTTGAATCAATAAAGTTGGAATCAACTTTTTGTTTCTAGACTCAGAAATTACTTTTTCTTGGAAACCAGTTTGCTCATCAATTTCAACTTGATAAGTTACCCCCTGTTCTACATTTTCGTAAACAATTTTTCCAGAAAATTCAGAAACAATCACACCGTTAAATGGATCCCATGAACACACTACTTGCCCTTTTTTGAGGGTAGCACCGTTTTTGATTTTCAACACAGATCCGTAAGGGATGTTGTTTGTACTCAAAACACTCTTGGTTTTCTTATCCAATAATTTAATTTCAGTCGTACGAGAAATTACGATATTGGTATCTTTTCCTTCTTGATCTTTCCCTTTAACTGTTTTCAAATCTTCGATTTCAGCAATACCGTCAAATTTAACAGCAAGTTGATTTTCCTCAGAAATGTTACCAGCTACCCCTCCAACGTGGAAGGTACGAAGTGTCAACTGTGTTCCAGGCTCCCCAATAGATTGAGCAGCAACTACACCCACAGCTTCTCCTTTTTGAACCATTTTTCCAGTGGCAAGGTTTCTTCCATAACAAGAAGAACAAATTCCCTTTTTCGCTTCACATGTAAGCGGAGAACGCACCTCAATAGTTTCAATTGGAAGTGTATCAATATGGTCTGCAACAAAGTCATTAATTTCAACACCTGCTTCAACCAATACTTCTCCTGTAGTTGGATTGATGATATCGTTTAATGCTACACGTCCACGAATACGATCAGAAATTGGTTCAACAGTTTCCTCGTTTTTACGCAGTGGCTTAACCTCAATTCCTCTGAGTGTTCCACAATCTACAGAATTGATAATCACATCTTGAGACACGTCTACCAAACGACGCGTAAGGTATCCCGCATCTGCAGTTTTTAATGCAGTATCCGCAAGACCTTTACGCGCTCCGTGAGTAGAAATAAAGTATTCAAGAATCGAAAGGCCTTCTTTAAAGTTTGATAAAATAGGGTTTTCGATAATTTCTCCTCCTCCAGCAGTTGATTTTTTTGGTTTTGCCATCAATCCACGCATTCCAGTAAGCTGACGAATCTGCTCCTTTGATCCACGTGCACCTGAATCCAACATCATGTATACAGAGTTAAATCCTTGTTGATCTTCACTGATTCGTTTCATTGCCAAACTCGTTAAGTGCGAGTTTGTCGATGTCCACACATCAATAATCTGATTGTATCGCTCGTTGTTGGTGATAAGTCCCATATTATAATTGCCCATAATTCCATCAACTTTGGTGTTTGCCTCGTCGATTAATGGCATTTTTTCTGGTGGGATGATAATATCACCTAAACTAAAGGACAATCCACCTTTAAAGGCGAATCCATATCCCATGCTTTTAATTTTATCCAAGAACTCAGCTGTTTCTGGTACACTTGTTACTTTAAGAATTTTACCGATAATATCACGTAAATTCTTTTTGGTTAATACCTCGTTAAAGTAACCTGCACGCTCTGGAACAACTTCATTAAATAAGACACGTCCAACTGTACTCTCAATGATTTGGTATTCCAATTCATCGTCTTGGTTTAGGACCTTTGTACGGATTTTAATAATCGCGTTAAGATCAACTTTCTTTTCATTGTAAGCAATATGAACTTCTTCAACAGAGTAGAAGGTCAATCCTTCTCCTTTCACGACCAATTCTTTGGTAGATTTCCGTGCTTTGGTCATATAATAAAGACCCAATACCATATCCTGAGAAGGTACAGTAACAGGTGAACCATTTGCTGGATTCAAAATATTATGTGAAGCAAGCATTAGAAGTTGTGCTTCTAAAATAGCTTCAGGTCCTAATGGAAGGTGAACTGCCATTTGATCCCCATCAAAATCCGCATTAAATGCAGTACAAACTAATGGGTGAAGCTGAATTGCTTTCCCTTCAATTAATTTTGGTTGGAATGCCTGAATCCCTAAACGGTGAAGTGTAGGAGCACGGTTCAATAACACAGGGTGTCCTTTCAATACGTTTTCGAGAATATCCCAAACAACAGGCTCTTTGCTATCTATAATCTTCTTAGCAGACTTTACTGTTTTTACAATTCCACGCTCAATTAACTTTCTCGTAATGAATGGCTTGTATAATTCAGCAGCCATATCCTTTGGAAGACCACATTCAAATAATTTTAATTCAGGTCCAACAACAATCACCGAACGAGCAGAATAATCAACACGTTTTCCAAGTAAGTTTTGACGGAAACGTCCTTGCTTTCCTTTCAGCGAATCAGAAAGTGATTTTAAAGGTCGGTTTGAATCTGTTTTTACAGCAGATGATTTACGTGTGTTGTCAAATAATGAATCAACAGATTCTTGTAACATACGTTTTTCATTACGTAAAATAACCTCAGGTGCTTTTATCTCAACCAATCGCTTCAAACGATTGTTTCGAATAATCACACGACGGTAAAGGTCGTTCAAGTCAGAAGTAGCAAAACGTCCTCCATCAAGAGGAACAAGAGGACGTAATTCTGGTGGAATTACAGGAATTACTTTTAGGACCATCCACTCCGGTAAATTTTCTTTACGTGTGTTGGCATCTTTAAAAGCTTCGACAACTTGTAAACGCTTAAGCGCTTCTGTTTTACGTTGTTTTGATGTTTCGTTGTTTGCTTTGTGACGTAATTCGTAAGAAAGCCCCTCAAGGTCAATACGCGAAAGCAATTCAATCAGACATTCTGCACCCATTTTAGCAATAAACTTGTTTGGATCAGAATCTTCAAGGTATTGGTTTTCGTCAGAAAGACCTTCCATTACATTCAGGTATTCTTCCTCGGTAAGGAAGTCCATTTTTTGTAAAGGTTCTCCTTCTTCGTTTACAGCTTCACCTGCTTGGATAACCACATAACGCTCATAATAGATAATCATGTCAAGCTTTTTGGATGGCAATCCAAGAAGATATCCAATTTTATTAGGAAGCGAACGGAAATACCAAATGTGTGCTACAGGGACAACAAGACTAATGTGTCCAACACGATCACGACGTACTTTCTTTTCAGTTACTTCTACCCCACATCGGTCACATACGATTCCTTTGTATCGAATACGCTTGTATTTACCACATGCACATTCAAAATCTTTGACAGGACCAAAGATTCGCTCACAAAACAATCCATCACGTTCAGGTTTGTGGGTTCTATAGTTAATCGTTTCCGGTTTAAGTACCTCTCCACGTGAATTTCCTAAAATTACTTCCGGAGAAGATAAACCAATGGAAATTTTATTAAATTTTTTTTGGGTCACATGTTCGTTATTCATTGCCATAACTAAGTGTTGTTTTTTTATATTTAAATGAAATTTCCAATTATTCTTCTAGTCGAATATCCAATCCTAATCCTTTCAATTCGTGCATCAATACATTGAATGATTCTGGTAATCCAGGTTCAGGAAGTGTTTCTCCTTTTACAATTGCTTCATAGGTTTTTGCCCGCCCAATCACATCATCAGATTTGACTGTTAGGATTTCTTGAAGCGTGCTCGACGCACCATAAGCTTCAAGTGCCCATACTTCCATTTCTCCAAAACGCTGACCTCCAAATTGTGCCTTACCACCCAACGGTTGTTGTGTAATTAGTGAGTATGGTCCAATTGAACGCGAGTGCATTTTGTCATCAACCATATGCCCTAACTTAAGCATATAGATAACTCCAACTGTTGCCGCTTGATCAAATCGTTCTCCCGTTCCTCCATCATAAAGGTAGGTGTGTCCGTATTGTGGAATTCCAGCTTTTTCTGTCAATGCATCAATTTCATCTGCACTTGCACCATCAAAAATTGGTGTTGCATATTTATCACCTAACTTAAGACCTGCCCATCCAAGAACAGTTTCATAAATCTGACCAATGTTCATTCGGGAAGGTACCCCAAGTGGATTTAATACAATATCCACAGGTGTTCCATCTTCTAGGAAAGGCATATCTTCATGACGGACAATTCGAGCAACAATACCCTTGTTTCCGTGACGACCTGCCATTTTATCCCCTACTTTGAGTTTTCGCTTTTTAGCAATGTATACTTTTGCCAAACGCTTAATTCCAGCAGGAAGTTCATCTCCTACACTGATGGTGAATTTCTCTCTTCGCAACGCTCCTTGTAAATCATTTTCTTTGATTTTGTAGTTGTGTAGCAAATCTGCAATTTGACTGTTGGTATCTGAATTTGTTGTCCAAGTTCCTTTTGTCAAATGCGTATAATCATCAACAGCACTTAACATTTTGAGGGTGTACTTTTTCCCTTTTGGAAGTACTTCTTCCCCAAGGTCATTTTGTACTCCTTGACATGTCTTACCATTGACAATGGTGAATAATTTTTCAACCATTATTCCACGTAACTCATCAAACTTCACTTCATAAGATGCCTCAAGTGCTTCTAATTCAGCTTTATCTTGATTTCGCTTACGCTTATCTTTTACTGAACGAGTAAATATTTTTTTATCAATTACAACCCCACGTAATGATGGTGGTGCTTTTAATGAAGCGTCTTTTACATCTCCAGCTTTATCTCCAAAAATTGCACGAAGAAGTTTTTCTTCAGGGGTAGGATCAGATTCTCCTTTTGGGGTAATCTTTCCAATTAAAATATCTCCTGGGTTAACTTCTGCACCAATTCGAATCATTCCAAATTCATCCAAATCTTTGGTTGCTTCCTCACTTACGTTTGGAATATCATTGGTCAATTCTTCTGAACCTAGTTTGGTATCACGTACATCAAGTGAATACTCATCAATGTGGATAGAGGTAAAGATGTCATCACGAACAACTTTTTCAGAAATTACAATCGCATCCTCAAAGTTATATCCTTTCCAAGGCATGAAGGCAACCTTCATGTTACGTCCTAGAGCAAGTTCACCATCTTGAGTAGCGTACCCTTGACAAAGTACTTGACCTTTGGTCACCTTATCTCCTTTTTTAACAATTGGCTTAAGGTTGATACATGTTCCTTGGTTCGTTTTTCTAAACTTAACAAGTTCATATGTTTTTGTATCTGACTCAAAACGAACAAGTTGTTCATCTTCAGTAAAACTGTACTTAATCACAATTTTTTCAGCATCCACATATTCAACAACTCCTTCACCTTCAGCATTGATAAGTACACGAGAGTCAGACGCAACTTGACGTTCAAGACCAGTACCTACAATTGGAGATTCAGGACGAAGTAATGGAACAGCTTGACGCATCATGTTTGATCCCATAAGTGCACGGTTTGCATCATCGTGTTCCAAGAAAGGAATCAATGAAGCTGAAATCGATGCAATCTGGTTTGGTGCAACATCTGTATAATCTACTTGTGTTGGATCAACAACAGGATAATCAGCTTCCTCACGGGCAATGATTTTGTCTGCTGTAATTTTTCCAGCTTTATCAAATGGAATGTTTGCTTGCGCGATTAACTTATCTTCTTCCTCTTCAGCACTTAAGTAAACAGGTTGTTTTAAGTCAATTACTCCATCAGTTACCTTACGGTAAGGTGTTTCTATAAATCCAAGGTTGTTTACTTTAGCAAATACACTTAACGAAGAAATCAAACCAATGTTTGGTCCTTCAGGTGTTTCAATTGGACATAAACGTCCGTAGTGCGTATAGTGAACATCACGTACCTCGAATCCTGCTCTCTCTCTAGATAATCCTCCAGGTCCTAATGCAGATAAACGACGTTTGTGTGTAATCTCTGCCAATGGATTTGTTTGATCCATAAACTGAGATAACTGATTGGTTCCAAAAAATGTATTAATAACAGAAGATAAGGTCTTCGCATTAATCAAATCAATTGGAGTAAATACTTCATTGTCACGTACATTCATACGCTCACGGATTGTTCTTGCCATACGAGCAAGTCCAACACCAAACTGAGAAGACAATTGTTCTCCTACCGTACGAACACGTCTGTTTGACAAGTGATCGATATCATCAATTTCTGCTTTTGAATTAATTAATTCAATTAAGTATTTGATGATGGTAATGATATCTTGTTTGGTCAATACAAGCTTGTCCATTTCAACATCATTTCCTAATTTTTTATTCATACGATAACGTCCTACCTCACCTAGGTTGTAACGTTGGTCAGAGAAAAATAATTTGTCGATGATTCCACGTGCTGTTTCTTCATCTGGTGGCTCTGCGTTTCGAAGTTGACGGTAAATATGCTCCACAGCTTCTTTTTCAGAGTTAGTTGGATCTTTCTGAAGTGTATTGTGAATAATTGCATAATCCGACATGTGTGCATCCTCTTTATGTAAAAGGATCGTTTTTACACTTGCTTCAAGAATTTCTTCAATATGCTCTTTTTCAATTACAGTGTCTCGATCAATAACAATTTCGTTACGCTCAATTGAAATAACTTCACCTGTATCTTCATCAACGAAATCCTCGTGCCATGTATTTAATACACGAGCAGCAAGCTTACGCCCAATGGTTTTTTTCAAACCAGTTTTAGATACTTTAACTTCTTCTGCAAGGTCAAATATTTCAAGAATATCTTTATCACGCTCATATCCAATTGCACGGAAAAGCGTTGTTACAGGTAATTTTTTCTTACGATCAATGTATGCATACATGACATTATTTATGTCAGTTGCAAATTCAATCCATGAACCTTTAAATGGAATAACTCTTGCCGAATAGAGCTTCGTTCCGTTGGCATGAAATGATTGACCAAAGAATACCCCTGGAGAACGGTGTAACTGTGATACAACAATGCGTTCAGCACCATTTATCACAAATGTTCCGCTAGGAGTCATATACGGAATTGTTCCCAAAAATACATCTTGGACGATAGTCTCAAAATCTTCGTGTTCGGGATCGGTACAATACAATTTAAGACGTGCTTTTAAAGGCACTGAGTATGTCAAACCACGCTGGATACATTCTTGTATACTATATCTCGGTGGATCAACAAAGTAATCAAGAAATTCTAAAACGAACTGATTACGTGTGTCTGTAATTGGAAAATTTTCTTTGAAAGTATTAAATAAACCTTCTTCTGCACGTTCAGCCGATTTGGTTTCCAATTGGAAAAAATCTTGGAACGATTTGATTTGAATATCTAAAAAGTCGGGGTAATTAGGTGTTTCTTTTGCAGAGGCAAAATTAACTCTAGAATTTATTATTTTCGGCATTAGTACTTTTTTATAATGGGTTAAAAAGCAAACTCAGATTTGGGTCTATTAAAAACGAGAAAAGGGTTAGAGCCTTTGGAGTCAAATCCAAAGGCCATAACCATTTCTTTTAGTTGATGAAGAACTACTTAAGTTCAACCTCAGCTCCAGCTTCTTCTAAAGAAGATTTTAAACCTTCAGCTTCGTCTTTAGAAACTCCTTCTTTAATTGGAGAAGGTGCGCTATCGACTAATTCTTTAGCTTCTTTCAAACCAAGTCCAGTCAACTCTTTTACAAGTTTAACTACTGCAAGTTTTGAAGCACCAGCTGCTTTAAGTATTACGTCAAATTCTGACTGCTCCTCAGCATCTTCAGCACCACCTCCAGCAGCAGGACCAGCAACAGCTACAGCAGCTGCAGCAGGCTCAATTCCATATTCGTCTTTTAAAATAGTAGCTAATTCATTTACCTCTTTTACGGTTAAATTAACTAGTTGTTCTGCAAAATCTTTTAAATCTGCCATGATTTAAGTTGTTTTAAATTAGATTAATTAATTATTTTTAGTTGAGTGCGTACACTTTTAATATCAGGGCTTAACGCTCTGATAGGGTTTTGATAATACCAGCCAATTTACCACCTCCAGACTGAAGTCCAGAAATAACATTTTTAGCGGGTGATTGTAATAAGGTAATGATTTCTCCAATGAGTTCTTCTTTGGATTTGATTGCTACTAGCGCATCAATTTGATCGTCACCGATATATACTGATTCTTCTATGTAAGCCCCTTTTAAAATTGGCTTTTCAGATTTTTTACGAAAATCTTTTATCAGTTTTGCGGGTCCGTTTCCAGTTTCAGAAAACATTAAAGAGGTATTCCCCTTTAATACTTGTTTTAACTCTCCAAATTCTTTATCAGATGCTTCCATTGCTTTTTCAAGCAATGTGTTTTTTACAACAGATAAGCGAATTCCAGCTTTAAAACAAGCACGTCTCAATGCAGTTGTATTGGCTGCATCCAATCCAGCAATATCAGTAAGATATAGTGTCTTGGCATCAGACAATTCTGCCGTGAGCGTTTCAATTACTTGCGATTTTTCTTCTCTTGTCATTTCAAATTAGTTTTAAAAATCTTAAGCGATTTTGGTGTCAATTGAAATACTTGGACTCATGGTCGAAGACATATAAATGCTTTTCACATAAACTCCCTTGGTTGTAGAAGGTTTCAATTTCATGATGGTCTTCAAAAGCTCGTCTGCATTTTCACGGATTTTGTTTGCATCAAAAGATGCTTTTCCGATTGATGCATGGACGATTCCTGTTTTATCCACTTTGAAATCAATTTTACCTCCCTTAACATCACTAACCGCTTTCTTAACGTCCATTGTTACTGTACCTGTCTTCGGGTTAGGCATCAAACCACGAGGGCCTAATACACGTCCTAAAGGACCTAGTTTACCCATTACACTAGGCATAGTAACAATTACATCAACGTCTGTCCAGCCGTCTTTGATTTTTTGTAAGTATTCATCTAATCCAACATGATCCGCTCCTGCTTCTTTTGCTTCAGCTTCCTTATCTGGTGTTACTAGAGCCAAAACGCGAACGTTTTTTCCAGTTCCGTGAGGTAGTGTAACTACACCACGTACCATTTGGTTAGCTTTACGAGGATCAACGCCAAGTCGAACTGCTAAATCAACAGAAGCATCAAAATTAACAGTAGTAATTTCTTTTACTAATGAAGATGCTTCGTCTAGTGAATAGATCTTATTTGAATCAATCTTTTCACGTGTTTCTTTTTGCTTTTTTGTAAGTCGTGCCATTTCTTTTCTTTATTAAAAATTAAAACGGGGACTCACCTTTGACTAGAAATCCCATAGAACGTGCGGTACCAGCGACCATTTTCATTGCAGATTCGATTTTAAATGCATTTAAATCTTGCATTTTGTCCTCCGCAATCGTACGGACTTGATCCCAAGTAACTGACGCTACTTTTGTTCTGTTGGGTTCTCCAGAGCCTTTCTTGGCCTTGGCTGCTTCCATCAATTGAACGGCAGCTGGAGGTGTTTTAATAATAAAGTCAAATGACTTATCCTTATATACAGAAATCACAACCGGTAAAACTTTACCTGGTTTATCCTGAGTTCTAGCATTAAACTGCTTACAAAACTCCATGATATTGACTCCTGCAGCACCTAGCGCGGGTCCAACCGGTGGCGATGGATTCGCTGCACCTCCCCTAACTTGTAATTTGACTAGCTTGTCTACTTCTTTTGCCATTGTTTCAATTTACATTTGAGAATTTCCAGAGTGGAAGCCTAGGAAATTCAATTTATATGAGTAACATTTAAATTTTCTCTACTTGCATATAGCTTAACTCCAATGGTGTTTTGCGTCCAAATATTTTCACCATTACTTGAAGCTTACGCTTCTCTTCATTTACATGCTCAATTGTTCCTGAAAAACCATTGAAAGGTCCATCAATAACTTTGATGTTTTCTCCAATCGAATATGGAATTGCTACATGTTCTTTACTGAGTTCTAGTTCATCTACTTTCCCTAATAGTCGGTTCACCTCTGCCGAACGCAATGGAATTGGTTCCCCTCCTTTTGTTTCACCAAGAAAACCAATTACATTGGTCACAGATTTTATCACGTGAGGAATCTCACCTGATAAATCTGCCTTGATCATTATATATCCAGGATAATAAACTTTTTCTTTGTTGATTTTTTTACCGTTGCGAATCTGTACTACTTTTTCAGTAGGTACTAGAATATCTTCAAGGTAACTATCGTAACCTAGACGACTAATCTCAGAAGCAATATAATCTTTGATTTTTGCTTCTTGACCGCTTACTGCGCGAACAACATACCATTTTTTTTCACTTACTTCAGCCATTTTTCGATTAGTTAATTAGATTGAAGTATACTTGAACAACACGAGATAATAACGTATCTGCCCCCCAAATAGCGAGTGAAAAAAGTAAGGAAAAAACCAATACAATTACAGTCAAACGTTGTAATTCAGCACGTGGCGTCCAAGAGACATTGTTTTTTAATTCTTCGAAAGAATCTTTGATGTAATTTATGAATGTTGCCATTTTCTTCTTTTTTTACTGCACGGGTTGAGAGGCTCGAACTCCCGACACCTGGTTTTGGAGACCAGTGCTCTACCAACTGAGCTAAACCCGTTTTTATTTGACACAAAAGGCATCCGTCAAAAACGGACACCTCTAGTGCTTTTCTAAAAACTTAGTTAAGTTAGTCTACAAGCTCAGTTACCTGACCTGCTCCAACTGTTCTACCACCTTCACGGATAGCAAAACGTAGACCAATGCTCATTGCAATTGCAGATATTAGCTCAACATGAATTGTTAAGTTATCTCCAGGCATAACCATTTCAACTCCATCAGGAAGCGCAATGTTTCCAGTTACGTCAGTTGTACGAACGTAAAACTGAGGACGGTAGTTATTATGGAATGGTGTATGACGTCCACCTTCTTCTTTTTTAAGGATATAAACCTCAGCTTTAAATTTAGCATGTGGTGTTACAGAACCTGGTTTAGTAATAACCATACCTCTTGAGATTTGAGATTTCTCAATACCTCT
>JAUROD010000032.1 GCA_030835845.1 Flavobacteriaceae bacterium | reverse complement strand
TAAACAGAAAGGCTGCAAAAAAAATTAATTGAATTTTTGAATTTAAATGCGGGAAGAAATTAAGAAGTGTGTTTTTCATTGTATGATATCTTTGGTTACCCCAAACGTACAAAAAAAATACTTCCTCAAAAAAACTTCACTAAAAAATATTTAAATAGCTTAGCGAGTAAAGAAAAATAGTGAAATGTTAAATTGACTTCATATAATCTTCAAAAGCATGAATTGTAAAAGCTATGTCTTCTTCACTTAAAGCATCGTTTAAGAAATAGCTTTCAAAAGCACTTGGAGGAAGATAAACTCCTCTATCTAACATTCCGTGGAAATAATTTTTGAATTCTGAGTTATTTCCAAGAGCAGCGGACTTAAAGTCTGTTACAGGGTGATCAGTGAAATGAAGTGAAATCATTGAGCCAAAACGATTTATTTGATATGGAATTCCTTTTTGTTGAAGAACACGTTCCATACCGTTGTGTAAGGTTTCCGTTTTTTTATCAAGACGTGAAAAAAGTGATAAATCGTTTTTAAGAATAGTCAATGTTGTTAAACCAGCACGCATAGCAAGTGGATTTCCACTCAAAGTTCCAGCCTGATATACAGGACCATCTGGAGCAAGTTGTTGCATTATTTCATTTCGAGCGGCAAAAGCACCAACAGGCAACCCTCCACCAATTACCTTCCCGAAAGTAACAATGTCAGCCTTTATGCCTAAACGTTCTTGTGCACCCCCCATAGCGAGTCTAAATCCAGTCATTACCTCATCAAAAATCAGAATAGAACCGTAGGAGTCACAAAGTGTTCTAAGTCCTTCTAAAAATCCAGGTTGAGGAGCAATACATCCCATATTTCCAGCAACTGGTTCGACAATAATTGCAGCAATATGTTGGTCATGTTGTTTGAAAATCTCCTCAACACTTTCTAAATCATTGTAATTTGCCAAAAGAGTATCCTTTGCCGTCCCTTGAGTAACTCCTGGACTATTGGGAGAACCAAAGGTGATTGCCCCGCTTCCAGCTTGAATTAAAAATGCATCTGAATGACCATGATAACAACCGGCAAACTTGATAATTTTTTCGCGTTTTGTGATGCCACGAGCTAACCGAACGGCACTCATACAAGCTTCTGTGCCGGAATTAACAAAACGCACCTTATCTATGTTGGGGACACAATCCACAACTAAAGTTGCAATTTCTGTTTCTAATGCAGTTGGTATTCCATACGATGTCCCTTTTTTAGCTTGAATGCTAATTGCATCAATAACTTCATCTTTAGCATGACCAATAATCATAGGGCCCCAACTTGATATATAATCGATTAGTCTATTTCCATCTTCATCATACAGATAGGCTCCCTTAGCTTTTTCAATAAAAACTGGAGTCCCTCCAACTGATTTAAATGCACGAACAGGAGAATTTACACCTCCTGGGATTACTTTTTTTGCAGCTTCAAACAAGGCACTACTTCGTGTATATCGCATAATTATTTTTTTGGTAAAACAAGCTCTTGACCAAGGTGAATGGTATTGTCCTTTAACCTATTTAATTCTTTCAATTCATTTATTTTAATATTCAATTTACGTGCAATGGAATAAAGTGTATCCCCTTTCTTAACTACATAAGCAGGGTAAGAAGAACGTGTTTCTTTAGTTCGGTCATCAAAATAATCTAAATTAAAACGTTCTATCAAACGGATAAGTTTTTCGGGATATTTTGGATCTGTCGCATAGCCTGCTTTCTTCAATCCCTTTGCCCATGCTTTAAAATCTTTTTTTCCATATCCAAATAAGAAAGCATATCGAGATCGTTGAGTTAAAAAAAGAGAATGGTCTCTGTAAGACAAGGCAGGTTCTTTATACACCCTAAAACACTCTCCCTTTTCATCATCATCATGATAGATTCTTTTTCCATCCCATTCCTTATGGCATTTTATTCCAAAATGATTATTCGCCTCTACCGCCAACCTTCCTTCTCCAAAACCAGACTCTAATAAACCTTGAGCTAAGGTAATACTAGCTGGAATTTTAAATTTTTTCATTTCATCCTGTGCAATCGGTCCATAAATACGTACATAATTTTGAACTTTTTCATCTGTTGTCAATGGGGCTTTTATCGTCTTACTCGAAGCGTTAATTTTTGAATTTTTATGCTGTATGTTTTTATGTTTTAATTCCGATTGTGCTTGAGTACGAGGACGTATACTTCTTGATGAACTACAACTAGTCCACAAAACAGCTAAAAAAACGAAACTTACTAAGGTACGTAAATGCATGGTTTGCTTTTTCTTTTTTGAATCTGGTTAAACCCTTCAATACTTTGCAGTCCTCCAGTGTGAATGATTAAAACTTTTTTTCCAAAATTCCACTTAGAACTCTTTACAAGAGCAAAAATACCAAAAAGCAGCTTTCCAGTATAGAGTGGATCAAGAAGAATTTGATGATTTTTATAAAAATTATTTATAAAATGGACGATTTCATCTGATGTCTTACCATAAGCCCCGATTAGGGCAGAATTATCCAATTGCCACTCAGAGGTGGTCACACAGTTTTTTTGAATATGTTCTATCACATTTCGGTCATCAACTACTGGGAAACCAATTAATCTCTGCCCTTGATGTATGCTTTTTGATAACCCTAGAAAGGTTCCTCCTGTCCCAACAGCCACACAAATAGTATCGAAAGTAGCGTCTTCTAAATCGAGAATTTCAGCACAACCCTTAACTGCCAATTCATTTGTTCCTCCCTCGGGGATAACTTTCAAGTTCATTTTTGCAACATACTCTCTTATCTCCAAAGCATGTTCTTTTAAACGGTAATTTTCACGTGAAATAAAGTGTAATTTCATTCCGTTTTCTTTACAAAAACTTAAGGATGGATTAAGTGGTTTGTTTTTGAGTTCCTCACCCCTAATTACTCCGTGAGTTTGAATGTTCATTTTTTTTCCAGCTGCAGCAGTTGCTGTTAGATGATTGGAAAAAGCACCTCCAAAAGTTAAAATACCACTGTATTTATTTGAATCAAAATCAATGAAGTTATACTTAAGCTTGCGAAACTTATTTCCAGAAATCAAAGGGTGAATCAAGTCCTCTCTCTTAATGAAAAAGGATACTCCATGTATTGTCGCCAAAAATTGAGTTGGAATTTTAGGTAAAATTGACCAGTTCATGGTTTTTTTCTTCTGTGAAAGGTACGTAAATTTGATTGAGCGAAGTTAAGTGATTGTATGCTAGGTGGAAAAAAATTAATGGCAGAAGACTTTTATTTATCTGAAGAAGGATATAAGGTTTTTACTGAAAAATATCACTTAAAAAGGGGGTATTGCTGTGAGAGTGGATGTAGATATTGTCCCTTTGGATTTAATACCTCAAAAAAAAGGCACAGAAATTGATCTTTGAAATGTATCTTTAAACTAAGTTATCCGCAATTATGAAAAATTTAGGTGTTTTATTCGTTTTGATTCTTTTTACAAGTTGTTCGTCTATCCGTGTATTTTCGGATTATGATAGTTCCATAGATTTTACGCAATACAAAACCTTTTCTTTTTTTAAACCGGGAATTGATGAATTGACAATTTCTGATTTGGACAAAACACGAATTCTCAATGCAATAGAAAATAAACTTTCTACAAAACAAATTAGCACCTCAAAACAACCAGACCTTCTAGTTAATGTTTCAGTGAGTGCAAAAGACAAAGTGGTAATTACAAACAACCCTATTGGATGGGGATGGGGATGGGGATGGAATCCATGGTTTATGGGGGGCAGTCAGAATACTGTATCAACCCAAACAGAAGGTCAACTTTTTATAGACATCATAGATGCAAAAACTAAAAAATTAGTTTGGCAAGGAAAAGGACGTGGAGGTATTCGCGAATATGATCAAAGAAGAGATGAACGAATCAATCAATTTGTAACTGAAATTTTATCGAATTTTCCACCCTCTCGAGAAGTGAATTAATTCAGAAATAAGTGGCAATCAATTGTGTAAGCAGAAGGTAAAGCCATACCTTTGCAGGCTTTAAAACAAAGCCATTGACAACACTATTTTCTCGTTTGACCCAAAATCCAAAAAATGATTTTTTATCTGGTTTAACAGTTGCACTAGCACTTGTACCTGAAGCTGTTGCATTCGCATTTGTGGCAGGAATCGACCCCCTTGTAGGTCTCTATGGAGCTTTTATCATGGGGCTAGTAACATCTGTTTTGGGTGGTCGCCCTGGAATGATTTCAGGTGCCACAGGAGCTATGGCTGTAGTTATGGTTCACATGATTCAACAAGGGAATATAGTAGGTCAACAAAATGGTGTTGGAATTGAAAATTTAGGACTTTATTGGCTCTTTATTACATTATTGATTGTGGGTGGTGTTCAAATTATTGCAGGGCTTTTTAAACTGGGTAAGTTTGTTCGCTTAATTCCTCACCCTGTTATGTTAGGTTTTGTAAACGGTCTTGCAATCGTAATATTTCTATCTCAATTAAATTTGTTTAAGAGTAGCACAGAAGGCATTGCCACTTGGCTTACTGGCTCAAAACTATATACTATGCTGCTATTAGTTGCCTTGACAATGGGAATTATGTATTTGCTTCCAAAAATTACTCGTAAAATACCAGCGGCATTGGCTGCAATCGTCGTTATTGCCTTGATCAGTATCTATGGACAATTAGATGTGAGTACCGTAGGTTCATTTATTCGTGAAGGAGGAGGACAAAGTATCGAAGGGGGGCTTCCTCAATTTCAATTTGAAATATTCAACCTTTTTTCTACTCTAAATGGTCATTGGGACTTGATCTTGTCAACTGCCTTTTTACTTGCAGCAGTAGGACTAATTGAATCTTTGATGACACTCAATTTAATTGATGAGATTACCGAGTCAAGAGGGAGTGGAAACATGGAATGTATTGCTCAGGGAACTGCCAATATTCTAAATGGATTTTTTGGTGGTATGGGTGGATGTGCCATGATTGGTCAATCAATTATAAATGTAAATTCAGGAGGAAGAGGTCGTTTATCTGGAATTGTTGCCTCAATTTCTCTTTTATGTTTTATCCTTTTTGGCGCTTCAGTTATCGAACAAATTCCAATTGCTGCTTTAGTTGGTGTAATGTTTATGGTCGTAATAGGCACATTTGCGTGGAGTAGTTTCAGAATCATAAATAAAATCCCAAGAAAGGATGCTGTTGTCCTTGTAATCGTTTCTGCCGTCACTGTAATGGAAGATTTAGCAATTGCCGTTTTAGTTGGAGTAATTATATCTGCTTTGGTTTTTGCATGGGAAAATGCAACCATGATTCGGGCTCGAAAGAGTATGCGAGAAGATGGCACCAAAGTATATGAAATATGGGGTCCTTTATTTTTTGGCTCAGCACAAACATTTCATTCAAAATTTGACATTAAAAACGATCCAAAAAAAGTTGAAATCGATTTCATTGAATCACGAGTAAGTGACCATTCAGGAATAGAAGCTTTGTTGACCCTAGCTGAAAAATATCTTCAAGTAGGAAAAGAACTTAAATTGACACACCTGAGTCCAGAATGTAAAAACTTGATGTTGAAAGCCAATCCCTCGTTTGAAAAAATAATTGAGCACTCTATTGATGACCCTAGATACTATGTAGTGACTGACTTGGTTGATCGGTCGATCTAAAATAGCTCTTTAGCGGCTTGAATTGCAGCAGCAATTCCATCAGGGTTTTTACCTCCCGCGGTAGCAAAAAATGGCTGACCTCCTCCTCCTCCTTGGATATACTTTCCTAATTCACGAACAATTGTTCCCGCATTGAGGTTCTGTTGAGCGACAAGTTCTTTTGAAATATAGCAACTCAACACAGGTTTACCCCCTTTTTTGGAGCCTAAAACAATGACAATGTTGGACTGATTAGCGCCTAACTCAAAAGCTAAATCTTTAATCATAGAGGCTGACAAATCAACTTCTTTCGCCAAGAAATTAAGACCATTATGTGTTGAGATTTCACTTAGAAGGCTTTCTTTTAATGCCTTTAATTGATGTTTTTCTAAGGCCTTTAATTCCTTTTTTAAATTACTATTTTCTTCTTGAAGTGTTATTACAGCCTTTATTGTATCTTGAGGTTGATTGAGTGTTTCTTGTAGTTGCTCTAACAATGACGTTTGCTCCTCAAAATACGATTTTGTTGCATCTCCAGTAATTGCTTCAATTCTTCTTATACCTGAGGCGACGGCAGATTCTGAAGTAATTTTAAAATGCCATATATCTGCAGTGTTTTTGACATGAGTACCTCCACACAATTCAATTGAATTTCCAAATCGAACAGTACGAACAGTATCTCCATATTTTTCGCCAAATAATGCCATTGCCCCTTCAGCCATAGCATCTTTTAAAATAGCAGAACGATTTTCTTGTAGAGGAAGTTGTTCTTGGATACTATAATTGACAAATAACTCAACTTCTTTTAACTGATCTAAAGTGACCTTAGCATAATGTGAAAAATCAAAACGAAACATTCCAGAATGCACCATAGAACCTTTTTGCTCAACATGTTCTCCCAATACCGACCTTAAAGCCTGGTGCAATAGATGAGTTGCTGTATGATTAGAGGAAGTTCGCTGACGTTGTTTCGAGTCTACAACGGCAGTAAAGTTCCCCTCGAGTTTGTTAGGCAAATTTTGTGTGTAATGAATAATTAGATTGTTTTCCTTTTTGGTATCTGTAATATAAAAAACATCTCCATTGGAGGCTTCTAAATAACCTTTATCCCCAACTTGCCCTCCTCCTTCTGGATAAAAAGGAGTAAGATTGAAAACCAATTGATAAAAATCTCCATCCTTAGCAGTAGTCATTTTACGGTATCGGGTTATTTTTACTTGAGTTTTAAGCTGATCATAACCAATAAACTCTTCAATATCATCTTGAAGCAATACAATCCAATCTCCTGCCTTGGACGCTGCTGCTGCTCTAGAGCGATTTTTTTGTTGCTCCATTGACTTACTGAAAGCCATTTCATCAACAGTAAACCCTCTTTCGCTTGCAATGAGTGCTGTTAAATCATATGGGAATCCATAGGTGTCGTATAATTCAAATGCTTTATTCCCACTAAGCTGATTGTTTTTGGTTACTTTCAGAATAGAATCTAATAAAACAAGACCTTGATCAAGTGTTTTTAGAAAAGAATTTTCTTCCTCTCTAATAACATTAAACGCAAGTTTTTGTTCTCTTTTAAGTTCAGGGAAAGCAGTTCCCATTTGTTTTTCTAGAGTAGAGACAAGCAAATGAATAAAGGCTTGCTTTTGACCCAGAAAAGTAAATCCATAACGAATTGCTCTTCTAAGAATACGGCGAATCACATAGCCCGCTCCTGTATTACTAGGTAACTGACCATCTGCAATTGCAAAATAAACTGTGCGTACGTGATCTGCTATGACTCGTATGGCTCTATCAGTCTCAAGAGAATCCCCGTAAGTAGTCTGAGTTAATGTTTCAATTTCACGAATTAAGGGTTGAAAAACATCCGTATCATAGTTTGATATTTTGTTTTGGAGCACCATACAAAGACGTTCAAATCCCATCCCTGTATCAATGTGTTTTTCAGGTAACTGTTCTAAACTTCCATCTGCTTTTCGGTTGAATTCAATAAATACAAGATTCCAAACTTCAACTACCTGAGGATGGTCATGGTTTACTAGATCAGCTCCTGGAGTGATCTTTTTTTCTTCATCAGAACGAATATCTACATGGATTTCAGAACATGGTCCACATGGACCTTGATCTCCCATTTCCCAAAAGTTATCTTTTTTATTTCCAAGTAAAATCCTGTCCTCTGCAATATGTCTTTTCCAAAAGTTAAAGGCTTCATTATCTTTTTCAAGACCTTCTTTTTCGTCTCCTTCAAAAATGGTCACATACAACTGATCAGGATCAATTTTATATACCTCAGTCAAAAGTTCCCATGCCCAAGCAATAGCTTCCTTTTTGAAATAATCTCCAAAGCTCCAATTTCCCAACATTTCGAAAAAAGTATGGTGGTAGGTGTCAATTCCAACTTCTTCAAGGTCATTGTGTTTACCTGAAACTCGGAGACATTTTTGAGTATCAGCAATTCGAGTACTTTCAGGGGTTTTGTTTCCTAGAAAATACTCTTTAAAAGGATTCATTCCAGCATTAGTAAACATCAATGTAGGGTCATCTTTCACCACCATTGGCGCTGAAGGGACTATTAAGTGTTTTTTCTGCTCGAAAAAATCGAGAAATTTTTTTCTTATTTCAACGGATTTCATTCGGTAAAATAGTTAAAATCAAAGTATGCTATCAAAAATTTGTATATTTGCACATACTTTGCAGTTTACTACTGCAAAAGAAATGAAAATTTACAAGAAATCTGTTTATGGCTAAGATTAAATATTACTACGACCCTGAAACACTTTCTTATCGCCCCTTAAAACGTGGAAAAACGCTCCAAATTTCCAATTTCATCATTTTTTTGTTGTCTTCCTTTTTATTTGGATTGTTTTCCCTTTTTGGTTTGCTTACTACTGATTTTTTAAACACTCCCAAAGAACTTCTTCTTGAGCGTGAATTAAAAAATTATGAATTCCAGTTTGAATTACTTTCACAGCGACTTGAGCAAATGGAAAGTGTAATGACGAACATTGAGGATAGGGACAATGAGATTTACAGAGCCTATTTTGAGGCAAGTCCTATTCCTGTGGAACAGCGTCGAGCCGGTTTTGGTGGGGTCAACCGATATGAAAAACTTGAAGGTTTTGGAAATTCTGAAAAAATCATTCAAACAACACGTAAAATAGACGTTCTCTCAAAAATGTTGGCTGTTCAATCAAAATCACTGGAGGAAATTCAAGAATTAGCTGAAAAAAAAGCAGAATTACTAGAGGCAATTCCAACAATTCAACCCATTAAAAGAGAAGACTTAAAACGTATGGCCTCTGGATATGGATGGCGAATTGATCCATTTACAAAAACACGTAAAAAACACTATGGTATGGATTTTTCTGCCAACCGAGGTACCCCTGTTTACGCTACTGGTGATGGAAAAATTGCACGTGCGGACAACAAAGCTTCGGGTTATGGAAAACATATTCGTATAGACCATGGTTTTGGATATGTAAGCCTATATGCTCATTTGGACGATTATAATGTAAAACGTGGTCAGCGAGTAAAACGTGGAGATATTATTGGTTTTGTAGGGAGTACTGGAAGGTCAGTTGCACCCCACCTACATTATGAGATAATTAAGGATAGGGGGAAAATCAATCCGCTCAATTTTTACTACGGTGACTTAAGTGCTTCAGAATTTGATGCAATTGTTAATCAAGCTTCACAAGAAAATTTATCCTTAGACTAATTCAATGAAAGTCAATCTTCCTGAAAAACGCTATTACTCGATAGGCGAAGTTGCGAAGGCATTTGGGGTAAACACATCACTATTACGTTATTGGGAAAAAGAATTTAGAGAAATTCAACCACAGAAAAAATCCTCAGGCATACGAAAATTTTCACAATCAGATATTGAAAATGTTCAGCTTATTTACCACTTACTCAAAGAAAAAGGATTAACCATTGAAGGAGCTAAAACACACCTAAAAACAACCCGAACAAAAGAAAAAAGTAAAATTAACTTACTTAACAAACTAGAAAAGATAAAAGCAGAGCTTGTTGCTTTACGTGATAATCTTTAGTTACTTTTTTCTAAAAAAAAGTGTTATTGGTACCCCATTAAAATCATACAACTCTCTAAGTTTATTTTCTAAGAACCGTTTATATGGGTCTCTCACATACTGAGGTAAATTGCAAAAAAAAGCAAATTGAGGATAAGCAGAAGGTAGTTGTGTACAGAACTTAATTTTAACAAATTTACCCTTGTAAGCAGGTGGAGGGGTTTGTTCAATGATAGGCAAAATGGTATCATTAAGTTTTCGCGTAACAATTCGATTAGATCTTGATTTGTAAACGTTCACAGCAGTTTCAATAGCTTTAAAAATACGTTGCTTTGTCAAACTTGAAATGAATACAATAGGTATATCCACAAAAGGTGCTGTTTGTTTTCTGATTTCAGCTTCAAACCCTTTGGTGGTTTTATGATCTTTCTCAACTAAATCCCATTTATTTACTAATATTACCACACCTTTGTTGTTTCTGTGTGCAAGCCAAAAAATATTTTGTACTTGGCCATCAAACCCTCGAGTGGCGTCAACAACCAGAATAACTACGTCTGAGTGCTCGATTGCACGAACAGATCGCATAACAGAATAAAATTCAATATCTTCTTTAACTTTTGCTTTACGACGAATTCCCGCAGTATCAACCAAATTAAATTCAAAACCAAAACGATTGTATCGGGTATCTATACTGTCACGGGTAGTGCCTGCAATATCTGTGACGATATATCGGTCTTGACCGATTAATGCATTAATAAATGATGATTTTCCAGCGTTAGGTCTCCCTACAACAGCAAAACGAGGAAGTTCCTCTTCCACTTTCTCGTCATTTATCGGAAGTGCTTCAACAAGATCATCTAACAACTCTCCAGTTCCACTTCCATTTATTCCAGATATGGAATAAATTTTTTGAAATCCAAGGCTATAAAATTCAACTGCATCATCTTGACGCATAGCATTATCAACTTTGTTGACTGCAAGAAAAACAGGCTTTTTTGATCGTCTGAGCAACTGAGCTACTTCTTGATCCATTCCAGTGATTCCAGTTTCTACTTCAACCATAAAAACAATAGCATCAGCTTCGTCTATGGCAAGTTCAACTTGCTTATCAATTTCTTTTTCAAAAACATCTTCACTTCCTACAACATACCCACCTGTGTCAATTAGCGAAAATTCAACCCCGTTCCAATCTGTTTTCCCATAATGTCTGTCACGAGTAACACCGCTTATTGCATCTACAATAGCCTCTCGCCTTTGAATCATTCGATTAAAAAAGGTTGATTTGCCTACATTAGGTCTTCCAACAATAGCAACAATAGCGTTCATCGATAAAATTTATGCAAAAGTATACTTTTTAAAAGGATTTGAGAATAACTTTATGACTTATAGCCAAAGCGTTTAAGTTGTCGCTCGTTATTTCTCCAATCTTTGTTTACTTTAACGTATAACTCAAGATGAATTTTTTTTTGAAAAAAAGATTGTAATTTTTTTCTGGCTCCAATTCCAACTTTCTTTAAAGCACTACCTTTGTGACCTATCAAAATACCTTTTTGACTATCCCTTTCAACCATTATTAGTGATCTAATCTTTATTATTTTTGGGCTTTCTATAAATTCTTCTGTTAGAACCTCAACTGCATAAGGTACTTCTTTGTCATATTTTTCAAGAATTTGTTCACGAATAGCTTCGTTGACAAAAAAACGTTCTGGTTTATCCGTTAATTGTTCTTTTGGATAGAAAGGTGGATTAACAGGAAGAATTTCAATTAGATATGACAATACTTCTTTAACGGAAAATCCTTCCTTAGCAGAAATAGGGAATATTTTTGCTTCAGGAAAAACATCTTGCCAATAAGAAACCGAATCATGAAGTGATTTTTCATCTGTAGTATCAATCTTGTTAATAATAACTAACTGAGGAATATCTAAAGCTTTAATTTTTTTTAAAAGAGATGGATCTTTTAATTGCTTTTCACCTACTTCAAGCATATAAATTAATACATCTGCATCTTCCAAAGCAGTTTTTACAAAATCCATCATAGATGATTGCATTTCATAATTAGGGGTAATTATCCCAGGAGTATCGGAAAGTACAATTTGATAATTATCATCGTTGATTATGCCTAGTATACGATGTCTTGTTGTTTGGGCCTTTGGAGTAATTATTGATAAACGTTCTCCAACCCAAGCATTCATTAATGTAGATTTTCCAACATTGGGATTACCAATAATAGATACAAAACCCGCTTTATGTTTATGGCTCATATCTGCAAAGATAAACCCTTTAAAAGTACAAGAACATAAACCAAGGTTAAAAAAAGGAAGATTAATAAGTCAATAAATAAGTTGATATTGGTAAGTCTAATTTCATCTTCAAAAGCAAAAGTATTGTTGTTTTTGAAAAAACTATTATAATAGTAATGATGTTTTTTTTATAAAAACTTATCTTTGCACTATTAGCGAAAAAAAACAACAACGAATAAATCTAAGTAAACATGGGATCTAAAGTGATTAATTCATCATGTATTGCAATACAATCGAAAAAAAAATAAGTTTTAATCCTATTATGTATTTTTGAAAAATGAAATGGTACGCTATTTATACTAAACACAAAAACGAATTCAAAGCACGGGAGTTTTTTGATAAATTGGGGATTAATTCTTACGTTCCTTATCAATCTGAGGCTATAAAATCAAATAACAAAATAAGGTACACGAAAAAAGTCATCATTTCCGGTTTGTTGTTTTTTAATATTGATGAATTAGATTTTGATTTGATAAATACAAATCCCTATGTAAAATCTCTAGTGCGATCTTTTGGAAAGCCCGCTGAGATTTCAGACGAGGAAATAAAAGCAATGAAAACCTATCTAACTTCTGAAACTAGCATAAATGAGGTATTTGAGGTAGGTAAAAGCGTAAAGATAGAAACAGGTGTTCTTATTGGTCATACTGCAGAAATAATAACAATAAATGGAGATACTTTATGGGTTAGCTTGCCTTCGTTGCAAACTAAAATATGTATATCCTTAAAAAACAATAGAGTAAAAGCAGCCTAATTTGCTTTAACACAGAAAATTTAATTACCATTGGTAAAGTCAATTGGCGAAGCCGTGAATAAAATCAAGTAAATATTTTGTCAAGTATAATTTTTAATTTGTTTCTAACTTTTGGTCTAATATTATCATTATTTTTAAATGGGATATTCCATCAGCTCTATTTTAAACAAAATCTGATTGATGAGATTAATCATCGTTCTTCACACACCGTAATAGCGACTAGATCAGGAGGTATAGCGATATTCTCGTCTTTATTTATTGTGCTTATTGGGTTTCATTACATATATGACTTAAATTACAATTTAAATTTAATTAGTGCACTTTTTATTTCCCTCACAACTGGTTTTTTTGATGATATCTTTAAACTCTCTTACTGGTATAAAATCATAATCCAAATATTTGTAGGATATCTACTTACTCAATCTGGGTATATGATTAACGATTTTCACGGGGTTTTTGGTTTGAATACAATACCCTACTACCCATCGATTTGTATCTCTGTATTTGTCTACCTAGTTATCACCAATGCATTTAACCTGATAGATGGAATTGATGGCTTACTTGGGCTAATGAGTTCATATATTTTGATCGTTTTCAGTATACTTTTTTGGGCAAGTTCAATAGAACTTTTTACCATCTCGATTCCTCTAATTGGAATTATTGGAGGTTTGTTATATCATAACTTTAAACCAATCAAAAAAGTATTTTTAGGTGATGCTGGCTCGCTTACCATTGGTACTTTATTTAGTTTTTTCGCATTTTGGCTTCTTGACTCAAACAATGTGCTAGTAACAGAGTCATACATCAATCGCTCACTTTTTGCGGTATTAATCTTCATTTACCCCCTTTCCGATACACTACGTGTTTTTATCCTAAGAATTTCCAAAGGCAAATCACCATTTCATCCAGATCGTTTACATCTTCATCACTATTTAATCGATAAAGGATACACCCATATTTATGCAAGTGTTCAAATTGTATTTTTTTCTACAGTTTTGCTGTTTTTAAACCTACTCTTATACAATATATTAGGATTAAATTATGCGATTATATTCAGTCTAATTTATCTCATTTCTATTTTTTATTTACGTTTTAGATAGTGAAATTATATAAATACATCTTTATTCTAACGGTTTTTGCCTCATTACAGTTTAACTATGGGCAAACAACTAATCATCTTCTGCTTAGACAACCTAACAATCAGTTTATTGTTTTATTAGATACAGGCTACATTTCTGGGAATTCGAATAAAATATATGATCTTAAAAAATATAGTGAACCTGTTAAACTGGAATCAGGATTAAAAATAAATCAACTAAAGACTGTTTACTCAGAAAAAGAGGTGTTTTTAGTGGATCCTAATGAGGGACATGTATATATTTTTGAAGATGAAAAAATAAAACGACTTGATAACGACTATAGATTTGTT
The DNA here is from genome assembly GCA_030835845.1 of Flavobacteriaceae bacterium. Taxonomy (GTDB): domain Bacteria; phylum Bacteroidota; class Bacteroidia; order Flavobacteriales; family Flavobacteriaceae; genus Arcticimaribacter. The sequence goes on along the minus strand of JAUROD010000032.1, from coordinate 1,449 downwards.
TATCCTTACCCTCCTATTTTTTTTAGTTTCAATGAAAGTCTTTATTTGGTTGGGGGTAATTTTGAAATAAATGAATACAATACAGTAAAACGATTTAATTTTAAAACCAAAAGATGGGACAATATTAAAACCAATGGTTTTTATCCTAAAGGAACAAAAGAAGCAATATTTAATATTGTTGATGATTTATTGTGGATTTACAATGCGAATTCATTAAATGAAGAATTAAATGAAAAGCCTGTGCTAAACGCCTACAGTCTCGACCTAATAAACTTTGAGTGGAAAAAACAAGGGGTAGTTAACCCTGCACTTAATAATTTTTGGAGTAAAGCGAATAATACGTATGTAAACAATGATGTTTACATGGCACACGACAAGGCTAACAATAGATTACTTCGTTTTAATATTTTAAAAAACAGCTTAGAAAGCAGCTTATTTTTATTTAACAGAGCGATTGAGAACTTTATCCCATTAAATGAAAGACAATTATTAGTTTCTTTTTTGAGTACTGAGAAAAAAGAATTGAAATTAGAAGTAGTTCCTCAAATAAGTTTTTTAGAAAAAGTCACCTATCTAGTTCGCAATCAAGAGGTTTTTAAAATTCTTCAGAAAAATTTATTCTATGCTATTGTTTTCTTTTTTTTATTTGGAATGTTAACCCTGAGTTACCTAAGAAAAATATTTGTTTTAAATGATAATATTTTAACCAATGGTATTAAGCAACTGATTTTGGAAGATGATGAAGTCGAGTTTATTACATATTTGGCCAAGAGAAAGGTTGTGTTAAATGATGATGTGCTTAAAATTGTACATAATCCAACAAGGACTTATGATGCAAACATCAAACGAAAAAATAATTTAGTTAGTAAAGTCAATCGTAAAATCAGAAAAACCTTTAAAATGAGACTGTTTTCGCAAGAGCGTTATAGGGAAGATATGCGTCAAACAGCCTTTTATTTAGGAAAGGGATTTGTGATAAAACTAAAAAAGAAAGAAAGCTAATGAATTAGCCTTCAAATACTTTATTTTTGTGTAAACAAATAAATTTTAACTATTGATTTTTGGTAGAAAAAATAAAAAAATAGGGATTACATTCTCAACCTTTGATCTTCTTCATGCAGGACATATTAAAATGCTTGAAGAAGCCAAAAGCCAGTGTGATTACCTGATCGTAGGGCTCCAGCTAGATCCTTCATTAGATCGACCAGAAAAAAATGCACCTTCGCAAAGTATAATTGAACGGTACATTCAACTCAAGGGATGTAAGTACATCGATGAGATTGTTCCCTATGTTAGTGAACAGGATCTAGAGGATATACTTAGTTCTTTCAAACTGGACATTCGAATTATTGGTGAGGAGTACAAAGAAAAGCCTTTTACTGGCAGAGAGTATTGTGAAAAAAAAGGAATTGAAATTTTTTATAACAGAAGAGACCATCGTTTTTCCTC
>JAUROD010000031.1 GCA_030835845.1 Flavobacteriaceae bacterium | reverse complement strand
TCATAGAAAAAAATAGAAGCTATAAAGATATCAATTTTCAATTCTTAGTTCTTTCCTTTTTGCGATAAAGATTGATTTTTAGATGATTTTTTTTGATCGTTATATTTTTCTTATATTTGTGTAGTCTAAAGCCGTTGCCTATACACAATTTTACTTTAAATTTTTAATGATAATTAATCACTCCCAAGGGAGTTTAAAGTAATTTTTATGTATTCATCTCTCTCCAAATTAGACGACGCAGCTTTAATTCACCAATACATCAACGGAAGCGAATCAGCTCTTGAAGTTTTAATTAATCGTCATCAACTCAGAATTTTAAATTTTATTAATTCAAAGGTTCTTAACCGGGTTGCTGCCGAAGATATTTTTCAAGAAACCTTTATCAAGGTAATTAAGACATTGAAATGTGGTAAATACAATGAAGAAGGAAAGTTTTTACCATGGGTAATGCGGATTTCACACAATCTTGTCATTGATTTTTTCAGAAAGAACAAACGTATTCCTTTGTATGAAAATAGAGATGAGTTTGATATTTTCCAACGTATAGGAGATGAAAGTCAAAATATCGAAGGCGAATTAATTGATCAACAAGTAGTGGAAGACTTACAAAAATTAATTGTCTCACTTCCCGAAGATCAAAAAGAAGTATTGATTATGCGTTTGTATCGTGACATGTCCTTTAAAGAAATAGGGGAATCAACTGGAGTAAGTATCAATACTGCATTGGGTCGTATGCGCTATGCGGTTTTAAATCTCAGAAAATTGGTTGAGTCCAACAATTTAGTTTTATCGACATAGATTATACGAATTGTAATTTTCCAACGTTATTAGGGTACAAACAACCTCGTATGGCTGATTTTTACTCTGGCATTCCTTTAACGAATTTGATCCACCCAAGTGACATAACTATTGCACGAATTTTGTCTTTTTCGAAAGAATATAGTTGCTCATGTTCTGAGTGTAGTTTACTTTCTGTAAAGCATTCTAACGGTTAACTCTTCTTTTTTTGTGATATAAATCCAAGACAGTTTTTCGTCCAATTTTTTTGGTAATGATATCTTTATCAAGATCCCATCCACGAGCTTGACAAAACTCTCGACCATACCAAATGATTTGGAGGTGTAAATCATTCCAGCATTCTTTTGGAAAAAGTCGTTTTGCATCCCGTTCTGTTTGAACTACAGATTTTCCATTTGAAAACCCCCAGCGATACATCAATCGATGAATATGAGTGTCAACTGGAAAGGTGGGTATACCAAAGGCTTGTGCCATAACAACTGCAGCTGTTTTGTGTCCTACGGCAGGGAGTTCTTCTAACTCTTCATAGGAACTAGGTACTTTTCCATCATGTTTTTCAAGTAAAATATGAGACAATCCATAGATTCCTTTTGCTTTCATTGGTGATAATCCAACGGGACGAATGATTGCTCGAATTTCCTCCACACTTAACTTAATCATTTCTTGTGGGGTTTTTGCTTTTTCAAAAAGTAAAGGGGTAATTTGATTTACCCTAACATCTGTACTTTGTGCTGAGAGTAACACAGCAATAAGTAGAGTATATGGATCGCTATGATCCAGTGGAATAGGGATTTCAGGGTAATATTCTTTCAACGTTTTGATAACAAATTCTACTTTTTCTTTTTTTGTCATTTTTTTAAAAATCTTGGTATATTTTGTGTTGCTTTTGTAAATTAGAAAAAAAATTTAGTTTATGCATTCACTTCAAGTAGGGGATCACATCCCAAATTTTTCAGGTACTGACGATAATGGAAAAATTCATCATCTCAATGATTACAAAGGTAAAAAGTTAATTCTCTTTTTCTTCCCAAAAGCAAATACACCTGGATGCATCAATGAAGTATGTAATTTAAGAGATAATTACACTGTATTAAATGAAGCAGGATATTCACTTTTAGGGGTTAGTGCCGATACCATCGCCAAACAAAATAAATTTGCCACCAAATTTAATTTACCTTTTCCACTTATTGCTGATGAGCAAAAATCGATCATCAATTTATTTGGTGTTTGGGGTCCTAAAAACTTTATGGGTAATGATTACGAAGGAATCTATCGAACCACTTTTATTATAGACGGACAAGGTGTAGTTGAACGCGTGTACAGCAAAGTAAAAACCAAAGAACACGCTACACAGATTTTAGAAGAAGTTTAGTCTTTATAACCAAACATTCTTTCAGATTTAATCAAATCTGCAATACCGCTGGGTAGATTTTCTTCCCAACCTTTTTCTCCTGACTTTATATGAAGTAAAATTTCACGTGAAAATACATCGAGGTATTTTTCTTCGTAATCATAAATATCAACTACTTTTCCATTGTATTTAAAGAACTTATAGAAGTCCTTCATGCGAGGGTGTAGACGTAAGTTTGAACTATTGATGATATTCCCGTCCTCATCTCGCATAGGATAGAGGTATACTTTCAGATTATTGTAAAACATTTTACCAAACGCTTCAAGAATACCACCACTCAAATCTTCGTAATAGTGTTCGTCAAAAATCTCTACAAAATTATTTACACCCATACAGAGTCCCAATTGTTTTTTGGTGTACTGCGAAAGGTAATCGACCAATTTGTAGTATTCTTTAAAATTGGATATCATTACGCTGTGTCCAAGTGAACAGAGGAGTTTGGCTCTATCCATAAAATCTTTTTCATCGATTTCACCTTCAGCTCTCAGGTTTGAAAGTGTAATTTCAAAAATTACCATTGTTTTTTCTGTATCAACTTCGGCTTCTTTGGTAAATGCGTCAAGGGATTTTTCAAACATATCGGTGTTAACCAGAGTTACTGGTCGAAAACTTCCACGTAATGCCAATATATTTTTTTTGTACAACTCACGAGCGGGTAGAATATTGTTTCCATTGGGATCAAACATCACGGCATCGGTCATCCCATTTTTAACCAGCTGGAGACTCATTAAGCGATTGTCTACCCCTTTAAATAGTGGTCCTTTAAAATTGATTGTATCAATCTCAATGGCATCTTTATCAATATGATCGTACAAATAGCGAAGTAACTTTTTAGGTTCATCATTTTTATAGAAAGCACCGTAAATTAAATTAACACCAATCATTCCCAAAACCTCCTGTTGAAGACGTGCTTCAGTTTGGTGGAAACGGATATGAAGTGAAATTTCGCTGTATTCTTCATTTGGTTTAGTCTGAAAACGAATACCCATCCAACCATGTCCTTTAAATTTCTTTGCAAAATCAATAGTAGTTACAGTGTTGGCGTAAGTAAAGAACATTTTATTGGGATGATCTTCACGAGGGATTCTATTTTCGAGCAAACGCATTTCGTGTTTCAACATCTTTCCCAATCGAGCTTCGGTCACATACCTTTTGTCGTCTTCTTCACCATAGATATTGTCACTAAAATTTTTATCGTAAGCACTAATTGTTTTCGCAATTGTACCAGAAGCACCTCCAACACGAAAAAAGTGTCGTGCAACTTCTTGTCCTGCACCAATTTCGGCAAACGTACCGTAGATGTGTTTGTTTAAATTTATTCGAAGAGCTTTGGCTTCAATAGAAGGTCGATTTTCCAATTCTATTTCGCCAGGAAGTTGAACGGTCATATAAATTTATTATGCGTATTCAAATGTACAAAGATTGTATGATTAAAAGACAAAGATTACCTTTGATATAGATGTTAAAAATCACTTTTTTAGGTACGGGAACCTCTCAGGGTATTCCAATTATTGGGAGCAAACACCCAGTTTGCCATAGTAAGGATTCTAAAGACAAGCGTTTACGTGTTTCTGTTGCTATTCAGTGGGATGATTTTTTTTATGTCATTGATTGCGGACCTGATTTTAGACAACAAATGCTTTCTTGTGGAGCACGTAGACTTGATGGCATCCTTTTTACCCACGAACACGCTGACCACACTGCAGGGCTTGACGATATTCGTCCTTTCTTTTTTAGACAAGGAAAAATACCAATGTACATGACAACTGTAGTACACAAGGCACTTAAAAATCGATTTGGGTATATCTTCAATGATGCCAATAAATATCCAGGTACTCCCTCTGTAGATATAGAAGTTTTTGACAATTCTTCTGAAATTCAATTACAAAACAAAACAGTGATTCCCGTTGAAGCGATGCACTACAATTCACCTGTCAATGGGTTTAGAATTGATAACTTTGCTTATATGACAGATGTCAAAACAATTTCTGAGGAGGAAAAAGCAAAGCTAAATCAGTTAGATGTACTCGTTTTAAATGCACTTCGAATTGAACCACACCCTTCTCATTTAAATTTAGCTGAAGCACTTGAATTGGTCGATGAGCTAAAACCTAAAAGAACGTATTTTACCCACATTAGTCACTTGCTAGGGTTTCATGAAGAAGTTGAAAAAACGCTCCCTCCAAATGTATTTCTAGCCTACGATTCACTTCAAATAACCTCTCACTAAAATGCAAAAAAAAATTTTTATTTACCTATTTGCCTTCACAGCACTCATTCTTATTTTTCAACTTGTCAATAGCAGTAAAGTAGTTACTTATCAGGTAGGTGTGATCGAAAAGAAAATCAATGAAAATGATTTTTTACAAGCCAGATTAGATACCCTAGAGCAAGCCTATTTTGATGATGTCTATTTTACCCTTGAACCCAACCAGCAAACGTATGCGTATTTTAACGATACCGATATTCCTGCATTGACTGAACGAATTAAAGATGCGCTTTATGCCTATAATGTTAAGAAAGGAAAAAATACACTTATTCCATACGCTCAAATGGAGGGTAAGTTTCTATTTAATAAAGTAAAATTATTAAATCACAAATGGATTATTGCTGACTTCTCAGATGGAAATATATGGGGAGAAGTTTTATTGCAATATGATGTAAACAAGGGGGGAAGTATAAGTTTTACAACTCTTTCACATTTTTTATATCCCAATGACTAAGACCATTTTTTTAGCCAAGTAATCAAATCTGAGAAATTTTCAGAATTGATTCCATGCCCAGCTTCATATTCAAGAAGAGAAACTTGTACTCCTTTTCTTTTTGAAGTATTCGCGCTATTCCGAGCCCATTGAATAGGTATTGTCAAATCCTCTTTTCCGTGACTCATAAAGCATTTTACATGCTCTAAATTGGAATCGGAATAAGTAAAGATTGATTCATTGATATAACCACTTAATCCAATGATGTGTTCAATTTTATCTGGATGACTTAGTCCAACTGCCCAACTCAAAATAGCACCTTGACTAAAGCCCAAAAGGGAAACCTTTGCATGGGACGAATTGAATTGTTTTTTGTGGTACTCAATATTATTGAGAATTAGTTTTTGGGAAGACTTTGCTTCTTCATCGTCAGACCATTTGTCTTGTGCTGCATTAAAATAAATGGAATACCATGCATAGCCACCAAAACTTAGACTCAGGGGCGCACGTAAAGAGATAATTAAAAGTGTTTCGGGTAAATAATCAGCGAAGGAAAATAAATCTTGTTCATGGCTTCCATATCCATGAAGTAAGAATAATATTTTTGGATCTTCAATTTCAACTAAAGGTTTGCGGACTTGATAGTCTAAAATTTGGGTTAATTCAATTGGCATTATAACTGTATTTGATTTTCATGAATTACTCCATACACCGAACCTTGTGTGGGCAATCCAATAAAAGCACAGTTTTTTGAAGTAGATAAGATATTGGTCGTATTGAAAACGCCATTTCCTTCAGGATTGAATAGAGTTAAAACAGCTTTTTCACCTTCTGCAATTGAAGTTGATTTTAAGCCAAAAATAGTTTTCCCTTTGGTCAATAATTGGATTGCTTTCTCTGTCGGAAAAATGGTATTGAGTACACCGAACATTGCTTCCAATCCGATAGTTCCTGGATTGGCATGTTCAAATTCGGTATGTTTTAATTCGATATTTAAAGGTTGATGATGAGCACTTATAAGGTCGATTGTTCCGTCTAAAATCCCTTCTTTTAATGCGGCTTGATCTTTTTTTGATCGCAATGGAGGACTTAGTTTTCGGTCTGTATTGAACCCGTGAATATCCTCCTCTGTTAAGCAAAGATTTGCAAGGGCAACACTACAGCTTATAGCTAAGCCTTTTTTCTTAGCTTTTCGAATCATTTCAACGCTTTCCGCGGTCGAAATAAAGGGGATATGTAATTTTCCTCCGGTATAGGTCAATAATTCAATGTCACGTTGAAGTTGGAGAATTTCATTGAGACTTGGTATTCCGCTCAATCCTAGTTGAGTACTTGTAATTCCTTCGTGGGCAACTCCTTTTGCACCCACACAAGCATCTTGTGGAGAAGCAATGATTAGTCCGTTAAAACGTTGGGCATAAAGTAAACCAGTTCGTAAAACCTCAGCATTTTTAATTCCCTGATTAAAATCACCAAAGGCAATAGCTCCGTGATTTTGAAGGTCATACATTTCGGTCAAATGCGTCCCTTGCTGTCCTTTTGTAAAACAAGCAATTGGATGTATGTGTGTAGCTGTATGTTGCCCGGCTTGTTTTAGGTGAATTACAGCAGATTGAGAATCGGTCACGGGTTGTCCAACCGCTTCAAGGGCAATGTCTGTAAATCCACTTTTTGATGCTGTACGTAACCCATTGGCTAGGGTTTCTCTTTCTTCGAAGCCTGGTTCTCCAAAACAAACACTTGAATCAAACCATCCACACGATACGTGAAGATTTGGTTTTTGAATCACTTTGGCATCAGATGAATCAATATCTGTTGCAATTTGAACAATTTTACCGGAATCAATAAGGAGATCAACTTGTTGGAAATGAAAGTTACTTTGGGAATTGATAACGGTCGCTTTTTTTAGCAGTATTTTCATGTAATCGAAGAAACTTTCCTAAAGAATCATTCAAAAGTACAAAATCTTCTGCTTTTTTTATTCCAATGTAGTTGATTATGCCTAAAAACTTTCAAATGCACCTAAGCCAAATAGTGCAAAATCAAATTTTACAGGATCGATCGAATCCATTTTACGAAGTGATTTATCTAGCTCTAGCAATGCTTTAGCGTCATTTTGGCTACGTTTAAGCAACTTTAATTTTCGTGCAATATTACCCGTATGAACATCGAGGGGACAAGATAGTTGTGAAGGCTGAAGTTTTGTCCAAAGTCCAAAGTCAACCCCTTTATCAGAGGATCTAACCATCCATCTAAGGAACATATTAATCCGTTTTGCTGCAGAACCTTTAAGAGGATCAGATACGTGTTTTTGAGTTCGTGTTGGGTGAGGAAGTGAAAAGAAAAGTGCTTTAAAATCGTGAATGGTTTGCTGCATATTCCCTTTTCCAGCAGCCTGATTAAACACTTCTTCTAAACCACCTTGTGTATTGTATATATATTGAAGGGCACGCATAAAATATCGGAAGTCTTCGGCATTAAATGTACGGTGTACAAACCCATCAAAATGAGCTAAATCACTGGCTTTATGATTACGGATAAAATCAGCAGGGGAATGCTCCATAAGTGCCATCATTTTTTTACCCGTATTGATAATGCTTGTTCGGTTTCCCCAAGCGATGCTCGCTACCAAAAAAGCACTGATTTCGATATCTTCTTTGAGGGAAAATTCATGTGGAATTTGGATTGGATCAGTAGATATAAATTTAGGAGATTCGTAATGTTGTGCTTTTTCTTCTAAAAATTCGGTTAATTCTAAACGCGTCATTTTAGATAATTTTTCCATCGACTAACTCAATAGTTCGGTCTGCCATTTTTGCCAATTCCTTGTTGTGGGTAACAATAACAAAGGTTTGGTTGAGCTGATCCCGTAAGTCAAAAAACAATTGATGTAACTGAGCTGCATTTTGAGAATCTAAATTGCCACTGGGTTCATCTGCAAAAATCAGTTGAGGGGAATTCATTAATGCACGAGCCACTGCCACGCGTTGTTGTTCACCTCCTGAAAGGGCAGCTGGTTTGTGATCTTTTCGTTGTTCTACTCCCAAACGAGTCAACAAATCCAATGCGCGAGATTCTACTTCCTTTTGTTTTTTTCCATGAATCAATGCAGGCATCATCACATTTTCAAGTGCGCTAAATTCATCCAATAACTCATGAAACTGAAAGATAAAACCAATGCTTCGATTTCGAAACTCAGCCAACTGCCTTGTATCTAAACCCAATGTATCAGTTTGTTGAATTTCCAATCGGGTAGTGGAGTCTATATCAGGCGTACTCAATGTACCGAGTATTTGCAAAAGGGTTGTTTTTCCAGCTCCAGAAGGACCAACTATTGCTACAATTTCACCAGGGAAAATGGAGAGTGATACACGATCTAATACCGTTAAACCTCCATAACTTTTACTTAAATTTTTTGTGTGTATTATCGGTGTCATTGGCTCGAAATTACGACAATTTAAAGAAAGCCAATACCCTCTTTTTGTCTTTTTTACTCCGTGACTTTTTTATTGGGTATATCGCACTAGATATAAATAAAATCCTGCAGTCATATACATTTCTATTTGATTACCGTAGTTAACGGAAATACGAAAGAACCGACTTGATTTAGGTTTGCAATATATAAGAAAAACAACCCCCGATCTCTCGGGGGTGATCAATGAACGTTAACCCATCAATTCATTTCTGCTTACTTGGGTTTATGGTGTTTTAGTTAGTTAATGTAGATGCCGTAAAACGATCCTTTGCAAAAATGGCAATTGCTCCATAATCTTCCACAAACAAGATATCTTCTACAGCACTAAGGGTAGTATCTGCCTTTAAAGCAGCTATGATTGCCGCAAGACCACTCTCTTGAGCGATATTTACAGTAGTGCCTTTAACAGTAAACGTTCCTCCTTAAGTAGTAAGTGCTGAAATATCTGCTGCGGGTATAATTATTCGTTCTGATTCCCCATTATTGTAATTTCATTTTGTTTAAGTATTTACATCAAAATGAATATTCTAACGGCATAACATAAAACAAAGTCGAATTTTGTTTAATAATAATTATATATTTGTTAGTCAACCTATGAAAAAAGAAATTGCATTTTTTGCCGGAGGATGCTTCTGGTGTACAGAAGCTGTCTTTCAACGCATTCACGGTGTTGAAACAATTGTATCGGGCTATATGGATGGGGAGATTAAGAACCCAGCGTATCGTGAAGTGTGTACAGGTCGAACAGGACACGCAGAATGTATTCAATTGACATTTGACCCTACTGTGGTTTCTTATAGCGAATTATTACATGTATTTTTTGCTACCCACGACCCAACTACCCTAAATCGTCAAGGAAATGATACCGGGACGCAATACCGTTCTTCTGTATTTTATACAACACAAACACAAAAGGAAGAAGCAGAAAAGACCATTGCAGCCCTACAAGAATCTACCTTCGATTCACCAATAGTAACTACCGTAAAGCCCGAAACACCTTTTTATATAGCCGAAGAAGAGCACCAAAATTATTATAATCAACATAGCTACCAAATGTATTGTAGTTATGTGATAAGCCCCAAGCTAGAAAAATTAAAAGCAACCTATTCGCATTTACTTAAAACACTATGATAAACGAAAATTTTAATATCGAAACGGTTTCAATCACCGAAGAAATCAAAGAACATCTAAACGAAGTAATCGGCCTATTGGGTGAGGATACTTCAAGAGAAGGTTTATTAAAAACTCCAGAACGATCAGCAAAGGCAATGAAGTTTTTAACTGAAGGCTACGAAATGGATCCAATGCAGATTTTACAAAGCGCTATTTTTAATGAAAATTACAATGAAATGGTAATTGTAAAAGACATTGAGTTGTATTCGCTTTGCGAGCACCATATGCTTCCTTTTTTTGGAAAAGCACACATTGCCTATATTCCAAATGGAAAGATTGTAGGATTGAGCAAAATACCCCGTGTGGTGGATATTTTTGCACGTCGCTTACAAGTACAAGAACGTTTGACTGAACAAATTTTGGATTGTATCAATGATGCGCTTCAGCCCGAAGGTGTGGCTGTAGTAATCGAAGCGTCCCATATGTGTATGATGATGCGCGGTGTGCAGAAACAAAATTCGACAACTACAACCTCTGGTTTCCGTGGAAGTTTTAAAGAAACAGACACCCGAAACGAGTTCCTTAAATTGATTACAGCAAGATTGTCTTAGTCTTCTGAAAAAAATCGTTTGAATCCTATTCTGGAGAGTATTTTTTTTTCAAATTGCCAAAAGAAGTTAAACTGAAAGAAAAGTGCTCCAAAAAACAGAAGTAATACCTGATAAAGGGGAAAAATTACGAGTATTCGTAAAAACCAATACAGGACATTGCCCAAAGGAATTTCTAAAAACACATCAGGTACCAAGCCGATAAAGTCAAGAAAAGGTCGTGCAATTTTTACAGAACTAGATCCTGTCAACCCAAAAACAATGAAGATAATCCAAAGTTGTTTATTGGAGGTAATTCCCCATTTTTCTTTGAGTTTATGAAAATATTGCATTAGCCCAAAATTGTGCTAATTTGATCGGCTAGTTCCACACCAATACGGTCTTGAGCCTCTCCAGTTGCAGCACCGATATGTGGTGTAAGTGATACTTTCGGATGCATTAAAACTTGAATAGCTGGTTTTGGTTCATCTTCGAATGTATCCAGACCAGCAAATGATAATTGCCCACTGTCTAAGGCTTTGAGAAGTGCAACTTCATCAATTACTCCACCACGAGCAGCATTGACCACAGCAGCACCTTTTTTCATTTTATTGAATTCATTTTCACCCAATACGTAGGCCTTTTGAGCAGGAACGTGTAAACTGATAAAATCTGCTTCAGCAAGCAAACTGTCCATCGATTGGGTTTTAATTTCTACATCGATACTTTGCCCATTGAAAAGAGCCACATTAACAGTTGCTTTTTCCATGTAGTTATCTGTAGCAATTACATTCATTCCGATTCCTAAACCAATTTTAGCAGCTTCTTGACCAATTCGTCCAAATCCAATGATACCAAGTGTTTTTCCTCTTAGTTCAATTCCTTTGGCATAGGCCTTTTTTAACCCTTTAAAATTAAGCTCACCTTCAAGGGGCATATTGCGGTTGCTATCATGTAAAAAACGAACACCACTGTAAAGATGGGCAAAAACCAATTCGGCTACAGATGCAGATGAAGCAGCAGGTGTATTGATTACATGAAGTCCTTTTTCTCTTGCATAGTCCACATCAATATTGTCCATACCAACACCACCACGTCCGATAATCTTTAGTTCAGGACAAGCGTCAATCAATTCTTTACGTGCAGTTGTAGCACTTCGAACAAGTAAAACAACAATGTCGTTTTCATTGATATAATTGACCAATTGCTCTTGTGCAACATTGGTTGTAATAACGTTAAATCCGTTTGATTCTAGTGCTTGAATTCCACTTTGTGAAATTCCGTCGTTCGCTAATATATTCATTAAATTGATTTTTCAAATTGTTGCATTACCTCTACAAGTTGGTGTACACTTGCAAGAGGTAAAGCGTTATAAATTGATGCACGATAGCCACCCACCGATCGGTGCCCCTTAAGTCCACTTATATCTGTTTGATTCCATAGTTTGTCAAATAATGTACCATCCACACCTTCTGCAAGGTTAAAGGTAGCATTCATAAAACTTCTGTCTTCTTTTGCAGCAAAACCTTCAAAGGCAGTATTACGGTCAATTTCATCGTAAATTAATTGTGCTTTTGTAGTGTTGTGTTTCTCAATCGCTTTTATTCCTCCTTGACCTTTTAGCCATTCAAGGGTTAGCATTGATGTATAAATAGCAAAAACAGGAGGTGTGTTGAACATACTTCCTTTGTCTGCATGTATGGCATAACTTAACATGGATGGAACATCTTTATTCATTTGCTCCAAAAGACTGTCTTTAACGATAACCAATGTTGTTCCAGCTGGCCCCATATTTTTTTGAGCCCCTGCATAAAACAAATCAAAGGCAGAATAATCAATTTCTCGTGAAAAGATATCCGAACTCATATCGGCTATAAGAGGAACATTTGTTTCTGGTAAATGATGAAACTGTGTTCCAAAAATAGTATTGTTGGTTGTGATATGAAGATAATCGAGGTTAGATGGGATTTCAGCTCCTTTGGGTATGTAGTTAAAATTTTGATCTTTAGAACTTGCAATCTCCACCACTTCACCATATCGTTTAGCTTCTTTAATTGCTTTGTCAGACCATGCTCCAGTGTTGATATATCCCGCTTTGGTTTTCATCAAGTTGATTGCAGCCATCAAAAACTGTGTGCTTGCACCTCCTTGTAAAAACAGCGCCTGATATCCTTTGTCAGTTAAGCCAGTTAGCTCAAGTGCTAGGGCTTGTGCTTTGTCCATTATGGCAATAAATTCCTTGCTACGGTGTGAGATTTCAATTAGCGATAAACCAATTCCATCAAGTTCTTTAATCGCTTCAGAAGCGCGCTCCATTACCGATGCTGGAAGGATAGAAGGACCAGCGCTAAAGTTGTGTTTTTTCATAGATTAATTTTTCCGACACAAATATCATCATTACTGCTAAGATTTTATGTTTAAATACATGAATTTTTACCTCTGTTTTTAACAATTTGCTCACAATTTTAATAAAAATGCAATTGGATCAACTCCATCTGCATAATCCCACAAGTCAGGTTGTTGTGCTTTTCCCAATGGAATTGCTTGGTTTAGCCCGAGATTACTACTAATACATTGAATTTGATTCGACGCTTCAGTCAAGTGCGTAGTTAAATCCTCCAAACAATCATAATAGCTGTAATGTAAACAAGCTACAGGTGAACCAAAACTGTCATGTTCACGCAAAAGAAAAAACCCATTATCGAGTAATTCAAATTCACTCATTAGAAAAACAGCCTTATTGTAATCGTAATTATTCGCAAATTTGGCATTTTGCATGAGCATGTCTGCATGTGGATAGAGTGCACCAAAAAGTAAATTTAGATCATACTCACGAGGGAGATATACTTTAGCAATACTCCTACAGCCCAGACCGAAATATTGTACAATATCATTAGCAAGACCTTGTAGGTCCTCCTCACTTTCAGTTCCATCCAATACAGCTATTCCATTTCTGTTTTTTCGTATAATATGTGGTACGTGTGCAAAATAATGTGCAAAATATCGTGCAGCATTATTACTTCCTGTCGCAATTACAGCGTCAAAATCAGTTAACCTTTCAGAGGTAAATTCAACGCAATTTTCAAAAATAGTATCCAACTCAATTAGCTTTCTGTAGAGAAAAGGAACGAGATAGGGATCGTTTGAAGAAGTTTTGACAATTGCTTTATGACCACAGATCAAAACGGAGAGTAGATCATGAAAGCCAACAAGGGGAATATTTCCAGCTAAAATTAAGCCTATTGTTTTCGTTTCTAGTGTATTAAGCTGATAAGGTTTAAGCCACTTATAAAGTGATTTTTCATCTAAAGTTTCCCCCCAGCTTTTGAGTGCTATTAAACAATTTTCTTCCGTAAACCAACCGTTTGTTTGATTTGATTTTCGAATTACCTCATATAAATCTTGATAGCTAGGGTCGGAGCTATTTATGTTTCTAAGGTATTCACCAAGCTTTTTAAAAGCGACTAATCGTTGTGTTCGAGTATCCATTAATTTGTACAAGAATTTTTTAGGTAGTACTTTTACGCAAATGTAAGTAAAGAATTTTGCTATGGCTATAATCATCACAGATGAATGTATTAATTGTGGAGCTTGTGAACCAGAATGTCCAAATACGGCAATCTATGAAGGTGCTGACGATTGGAGATATAGTGATGGTACCTCTCTGGAAGGAAATTTGGTTTTACCCAATGGAAAAAACGTAACTGCTGGAGATACACAAGAGCCCATTTCAGATGAATTTTACTATATCGTTCCCGATAAATGTACGGAGTGCAAAGGTTTTCATGAAGAACCTCAATGCGCTGCTGTTTGTCCTGTTGACTGTTGTGTGCCCGATGAAGACCATGTGGAGTCTGAAGAAGTGCTTCTGGGAAAACAACGCTTTATGCATCCTGAGTAATTTTTTCACTAAGTCCATAACTCAAAAACGTAAATATTCAATTTTCTAGTTTAAAGAGCCAACTAGAAATGTATCTTTGCCAAAATTTTTTTTATGAAAGCTGGAATTGTAGGTCTACCTAATGTGGGAAAATCCACACTCTTCAATTGTTTATCAAATGCGAAGGCGCAAAGTGCAAATTTTCCTTTTTGTACCATAGAGCCAAATATTGGAGTAGTCAATGTTCCCGATTCTCGACTTAATGAGCTAGCTACACTGGTAAATCCTGAAAAGACATTACCGGCTACCGTAGAAATTGTGGATATTGCTGGACTTGTAAAAGGAGCGAGTAAAGGTGAAGGTCTAGGAAATCAGTTTCTAGCAAATATCCGAGAAACAGATGCAATCATCCATGTGTTGCGTTGTTTCGAAAATGACAATATTGTTCACGTTGAAGGATCTGTCAATCCAATTCGAGATAAAGAAATTATTGATTTAGAATTGCAATTCAAAGATTTGGAAACGGTTGAAAAACGACTTGAAAAAGTAAATCGCGCTGCCCGAACTGGAGATAAAGATGCTCAAAAATTACAAGCCATTCTCAATCGAATCAAAGAAGGCTTAGAGCAAGCTAAAAATGTTCGTCAATTGGATTTTTCGGATACCGAAAGAGAAGAGGTAGTTGGAGGGTTGCAATTACTTACTGACAAACCAGTTTTGTATGTGTGTAATGTGTCCGAAGGGGATGCAGCTACAGGGAATGATTGGGTAAATAAAGTAAATGAAATTGCACAAACCGAACATGCAGAAGTATTGACTTTAGCCGTATCCATTGAAGCAGATATCAATGAACTAGACACCTTTGAAGAACGTCAAGTGTTTTTAGAAGATTTAGGTTTAGATGAACCAGGTGCTGCTAAATTGATTCGTAAAGCCTATGCTCTTCTCAAGCAACACACCTATTTTACAGCAGGAGAAAAGGAAGTTCGTGCCTGGACAATTACAGTAGGTTCTACTGCTCCCCAAGCAGCTGGGGTAATCCATACCGATTTTGAAAAAGGATTTATCCGTGCCGAAGTAATTTCGTATTCAGATTACACCACCTTTGGTTCTGAAGCTAAAGTAAAGGAAGCTGGAAAAATGCGAATTGAAGGAAAAGAATATATTGTTAAAGATGGAGATGTCATGCATTTCCGTTTTAATGTTTAGGGGTTTATTCCAGCAAAAACATCTTTTAAGTTCCAATCAGTTGGCACAACTTGTGCCATTGTATCTCGTTTAAACCAAGTGATTTGACGTTTGGCATATCGACGTGAGTTCTTTTTGATTTCAGCAATGGCAGTTTCTCTATCCCATTTTCCTTCGAAATGATTAAACCATTCGTTGTATCCAACAGTTTGCAATGCATTTAACCCTTTTTCAGGAAATAAGGAACGGGCTTCTTCTTCCAATCCTTTTTCAACCATTTCATCCACTCGTGTGTTGATTCGTTGATACAATTCTTCACGATCAGAATGAATGACCATTGGATGGGTGGTAAAAAAGTCAGGAGGAGTCTTTTTTCCCAAAAAAGAGGAGTAGGGTTTACCTGAACTCAAACTAACTTCCAATGCTCGAATTAGACGCTTTGGATTCTGTTGATCGACAATTTGATAATGTAAATTGTCATGTTCTTTGAGAAGCTCTTGAAGAACTTCAATCCCTTCATTTTCAAACATTGTATTAAGTTGTGGACGTATGGATGGATCAACAGCGGGAAATTCGTCCAATCCTTGTATGACAGCATCGGCATAAAGTCCAGAACCACCAACCATAATGACATATTCATTGGTTTTAAATAATGATTCAAGCGTATTTAAGGCATCCTTTCTAAAATCACCAACCGAATAGGGATCATGAATGGATAAATGCTGAACAAAATGGTGAGGTACTTCGGCTAATTCTTCGGCTGATGGAACAGCTGTACCAATGGTCATTTCACGATAAAATTGCCTAGAATCACAACTGATAATTTCAGTGTTCAAATGTTTTGCTAGAGCAATGGCTAGCGTAGTTTTACCGCTGGCAGTTGGTCCAGCGATATAGATAAGTTTAGAATTTTTCATTTATTTCATGGCCACATTCGTGGCAAAAAATAGCATTGTCCACATGGTTTTCGTTCATGCAATTTTGACAAGACTGGGTGTTAGTATCTGGGTTTTTGTGTCTATAAGACATTTCTGATGTGACAATTCCTGTGGGAACGGCAATAATTCCATACCCCATTATCATTATAAATGAAGCGAGAAAACGACCTAATGGAGTCATGGGAGCAATATCTCCATATCCGACTGTAGTTAGTGTGACAATGCACCAATAAATAGCTCTTGGGATATTGGTAAATCCATTTTCTTCCCCCTCAATTAGATACATGATTGTACCGAAAATAATACAGAGAATAAGAACTGTAAAAAGGAATACACCAATTTTTGCTCTACTTGCCCACAAAGATGCCATTAAAAAATTTGACTCTCCAATATAACGAGATAGTTTTAAAATCCGGAATACACGAAGTAGACGAAGAGCACGAAATGCGATTAATGAACTACCTCCAACAAAGATTAATGAAATGTATTTAGGTAAAATAGAGAGTAAATCGATTATTCCATAAAAACTCGTAATGTATTTAAATGGTTTTCTTACAACGATAATCCGAGCGATGTATTCTGCACTAAAAAGAACAGTAATAATCCATTCAAATTGATCCAAGAGAGTTTCGTGCTTTAGTCTTATCCAACTTACACTATCGAGCATGACTAAGATTACGCTCAGTAAAATTAGAACAAGAAGGATAATGTCAAATATTTTTCCCGCAGGAGTGTCTGCTTCATAAATGATTTGGTGCATTTGCTGCCTTATGGATATTGGCTGTGCTTTTTTCATTGATTTGTTATGCGTCAGCTAAGTTAATGAGTTTTTTGTAACGTTCCTTTCTTAAGTACCCACGAATGACAGCTTCTGTATCCCTATTGTTTTCTATTGAGATGAGACGTTTTTCTACTTTTTCAATTGTTTTGATCTGATGGTTTAATACAAAATAGCCATACCCTTGAAACACACCATCTTTGATGTATATAAAACTTTTTTCATCAACCCGTTTTCCTTTATCAATTATTAACATATTCTCAAAGGGATATCTTAGGTTTTCAACCAATTGATTAATTCTTAGGTTATAGTTTTCTGTTTTTTCATTCCCTTTACAAGCACCAAGACATTCATTGATGTCATACCGAAAACAATGTGTTTTTGAATTTGAAAGCGAGCTTTGATTTGAACATAATTGATAGTTTTTGATCCAAAAATGCAAACAATTTTCTGCTTCTTTTTTGTTTTTAAAGACCGCTAAATAGGGGAGCTCCACACGTACTTGTTCAATAATTAGCCTATGATATGGAGCCTTATTGTCCAAACGAATACCCATTGCGAAGTGCCTAAACTTTAGGGCATAATTGAGTTTCGGTTGGTTTTTTTTTATTTCGTGCTGTTCTTTAAGTAAGGCAACACACTCTGTTCCGCATAATTCAAAAGATACACGATGTAGACTATTTTGAATTTTTACTGCTTTTTTTGAGTTTCCAGTAAGGTGTGTTAAAACTCGTTTTTTTATGTTTTTACTCTTGCCAATGTAAAGTATTTCTCCATTCTTACCATGCAAATAATACACTCCAGTTTCGGTGGGTAAATCATCAACAATTTTAAGATATTTAGTAGATACTGTTTTTCTGTTGAGTACTTTAATGTGTGTGCTTATAATTTCTTTATCACTGTCTTTTTCTAGAAGAAGACGAAACAATTCTACTGTGGCAATTGCATCCCCATGTGCACGATGAACATCACTAATTGGTATTCCCAATGAACGAACCAATTTTTCGAGTTTATAGGATGGAGCATCGGGAATAAGTTTTTGGGCTAAATCAACCGTACACAACGATTCAGCCTCAAAATTGTATCCAAGTCGATCAAATTCCGTACGAATAATACGGTAATCAAATTCGGCATTATGTGCAACCAAAACAGCATCTTTGGTGATTTCCAATACTCTTTTAGCGATTTCATAAAATTTGGGTGCATTAACCAACATCTTACTGTTGATTCCTGTAAGGCGCTCGACAAAGGGTTGTATTTCACGTTCTGGATTGACTAAACTGGAAAAGGTATCTACAATGGAATTCCCGTCAAAGCGATAAATAGCAATTTCAGTGATTCCTTCTTCATTGAATTTACCCCCAGTGGTTTCGACATCTACAACTGCGTACATTGAATTAATTTCGTTCTCCAAATAGTTTACTCCCCACGCGTATTAATGTACTGCCTTCTTCAATCGCAATTTTATAGTCACCACTCATTCCCATGGAGAGAATTTGAATGTCTGTTAAGGTGTTTTTTGCCTTTTTATAAAGTGAGTTCAAATAAGAAAACTCACTGCGAACTTGATCTAAATCAGATGTAAATGTTGCCATTCCCATCAATCCAACAATACGAATATTAGGATATATATCTGAGGGATTTTGTGTTATAATACTCTCTAATTCAGTCTCATCCAAACCAAATTTTGTACTTTCTTGGGCAATGTGAATTTGCAATAAACAATCAATTATTCGGTTACTTTTTGCAGCTTGTTTATTAATTTCTTTAAGCAACTTAGCACGATCAACGCCATGAATTAATGATACATATGGAGCCATGTATTTTACTTTATTCGTCTGCACATGACCAATCATGTGCCATTGAATATCTTTAGGTAAATGTTCCCATTTGTGAGTCATTTCCTGAATTTTGTTTTCACCAAAAATACGTTGTCCAGCAGCATATGCAGCTTCAATGTCTTCAATGGGTTTTGTTTTTGAAACCGCAACAAGTGAAACACCTGATGGTAATTCGGACAAAAGAAGTGATAAATTTTCAGCAATTTGCATGTGCAAAGATACATTAAGATTAATGTAAATAATCTCTCATTATAATTTTATTCAAATGGAGATACAATCAAACCAGTAGGGAGCTTAGGATGAAGATACGTGCTTTTGGGAGGTAATATTTGATTTAGTTTAGCACGGGAAATTACTTCATCAATTGGGATTTTTGAAAAGATCATGGTTGCTTGGTACTTTGAGTTGGTATTTGACATTAATCCTTCGGTTGATTCGTTTACTGGAAAATAGTCAAAATAACGATGAACTTTATCTGTATCTAGATTCAGATTAAGCAATTTTTCAACCAAAAAAATTGCTGGGTTTTCATTGGTTGGCACCTCCAATTGAGAAACTATACCTTCATGATTGATTTTGATGATTCGATGGGTGTCGTCATATTCCGTCAATTGTTTAGCCTTGTGTTTTTCAATTTGTACTTGTAAATCGATCCCTTTTAATTGCTTTTTTAACGCCCATATAAATTGACCCTGTCGAATTTGATTTTTTTCTAAGAGCATACATTGTACGGGAAGGTCAATGTTTTGATTTAATGCAAATTGTATGGTACTTTCTAGCCTATGATGACCATCTGCCAAATGGAAGATAAGTTGTTTATGTGCCATTTTTGAAACCTGTTCTTTTTCCTTTTCGGTTAAATGCCACAAACGATGTATTTCGTCCTCTAAGGTGAACTCATGACAGGCTTGTCTTAGGTTAATTCCTTTGCTTAAGAATGAAGTAAAACCTTTTTCTTCATGCAAAACAATCAAAGGTTCTGTTTGGATTTTAGTTTGGTCCAAATAGGAGGTAAATAATTTTACCCGTTTAGGCAGTGTATTCTCATGTGTTGTGATTAACTTCTTTTGAAAACAAGAAACAGGGATTCCCAAAACAACTCCAGCATAGGTTATGTTTTGTGAGGTCAATTCATACCAATACATTCCTTTTTTAGCGTTTTGATATTGTTTATCATTTATCAAATCATCAAACCCAGCCCTTATTTCTGTATAAGAAGTATTGTTTTGTATTAATTCAACGAAAACTTTCGGTCCATGAACAGTCACGTTTTCTGCCTCGTAAAGTCGCTGGTTAGCAGGAAAAATAAAAGGGAGAGGGAGCAGCTCTAACATAGCTGATAAAACTAAAAGCAGTCAATGATTTTATAAGCAACCCTAAGTGCCTCAGTAGCGTGTTTCAGCGTAACAATTGGCTCTAGGTCATTTTCTATTGCATCAGCAAAGCTTTCCAGTTCTTCCTGAATTGCATTTGAAGAGGTTACTTTTGGAGAATCAAAATAAATTTGTTTTTTAACTCCTTCAGCATTTTGAAGAATCAACGCATATTCATCGTGATTTTCAGGTGCATCCTGCATTTTAACTACTTCTACTTTTTTGGTAAAAAAATCAACAGAGATATATGCTTCCTTTTGAAACAAACGAAGTTTACGCATGTTTTTGAGGGATATACGACTTGCAGTTAAATTGGCTACTGCACCATTTTCAAACTCAATTCGTGCATTGGCAATGTCTGGAGTCTCACTAACAACAGCAACACCAGATGCTGAAATATGTTTTATTGGAGAATGGATAAAACTAAGAATAATATCAATATCGTGAATCATTAAATCGAGAACAACAGAAACATCTGTCCCACGAGGATTAAATTCAGCCAATCGGTGTGATTCAACAAACATTGGTTCTCCCAAATTATCTCTAACAGATACGAAAGCGGGGTTAAATCGTTCTACATGACCTACTTGTCCTTTTACATTGTTTGCTCTAGCGGCACTAACAATTTCTTCAGCCTGAGCAACGGTATGTGTAATGGGTTTTTCTAAAAAGACATGTTTTCCTTTTGCGATCGCTTTCATGGCAACCTCGTGGTGGAATAGAGTAGGAGTAACAATATCAATTACTTCACAAGCATCAAGTAATTTTTGCTCATCATCAAAATAAGTATAACCTAATTCTTCGGATAAGGCTAAGCTACTTTCTTGATTAGTGTCTGTAAATCCAACAAGATCAAAATGTTTGGATTCTTGCAATAAACGCAAATGAATTTTTCCTAGATGCCCAGCGCCAAATACGCCTATTTTTAATGGTTTATTCACCCTCAAATATTTTTGTATTTCAAAGGTACACTTTTCACTCAAATTTCAATTAGATTCTATTTAGATAACGAAATAATAGTATTTTTGAAGCTATGCAATTACCACCAGACAATCCAAAACATCAAGGTCAACGAATGCGTTTGGTAGCTCTTCTAAAAGATAAGGGAATTTCAAACACAAATGTAATTCAAGCACTTGAAAGTGTTCCAAGACATTGGTTTATGGATATTGGCTTGGAAAGTCATGCTTATAAAAATAAAGCTTTTCCAATTGCTGCAGATCAAACTATTTCGCATCCTTATACAGTCGCTTTCCAATCTGAGCTTATTCGTGTAAATGAAGGGGATAAAGTACTTGAAATTGGCACAGGATCGGGTTATCAAACTGCTGTTTTAAAGGCAATGAATCTTCAGATTTATACTATCGAACGTCAACGGGAATTGTTTAAAAAGACACAACGTTTATTTACCCAAATTGGTTTGCGACCCAGACACTTTATCCTAGGTGACGGTTATCTTGGTATGCCAGAACATGGACCTTTTGATGCTATTTTGGTCACCGCTGGTGCTCCAGAGTTACCCATGGCATTATTGTCTCAATTGGTAATTGGTGGTCGTTTGGTGATCCCTATTGGCAGTGATCCACAAATTATGTATCGGTTTACACGAACAGGAGAAAAATCATTTGATAAAGAACAGTTTGGTGAGTTTCGTTTTGTCCCTTTATTGAAAGATAAAACCTAAACTTCTAGAAACTTAACCTAATTTCACTATTTTCAGTAAGCATAAATTGAGTTGCACTAAAACTTGGTGCTTTCATTCTGTTTAGCTTTCCAGAATGGGTATATTTTTCTTTTGGAAGTCCAAAGAAATTAAAGTCCATCATGTTGTTATTGTTCACGTCTTGTAACACCATTATTGCATACATCCCCTCAGCTAGTTTAGAAAAGGCAAACTCCATTGTTCCAGCTTCAGATTTCGTTTTCTTGAATTTATATGGATTTTGTGTGCCAAATGTTTTTTCAGTGTGCAAGGCAATCAAAATAGAGCCTTTGGATGAAGGTGTATTTTCAAGAGTAACTATTAATTCATGATGTGATGCTGATTGAGAAAAGCAATAAGAAATGACAAAACACAGAAAGAAAGCGAGGTTTATTTTCTTGGGCATAAATTAAGATTTAAAATTTTTCTTTACCCGATCAAGATTGCGTTTGTTGTCTCTGTCTTTTAAGGTTTCACGTTTATCATAAAGCTTTTTCCCTCTTGCAAGCGCGATGACAAGCTTGGCAAAACCTTTTTCAGTGATAAACACCCGAAGTGGAACAATCGTCAAACCAGCGTTTTTAACTTCTTTTTCAAGTTTTCTAAGTTCCTTTTTTTGCATCAAAAGTTTACGTTCCGCTTTTGGTCGGTGATTGTAGTGAGTTCCCCAAGCATATTCGTCAATGTTCATGTTGATGACAAACAATTCACCACGGTCGTTAAATTCACAAAAACTCTCAGTAATAGATGCCTTGCTCGAGCGAATGGATTTTATTTCTGTTCCGCTTAAGACAATACCCGCTGTGAACTGATCAATAAGTTCATACTCAAAACGGGCACGTTTGTTCTTTATGTTTATTTGCTTTTGCATGGCATACAAAGGTAATCCATTTTATGTACTAGAGCTTATCTTATTAATGGAGAAGATCAATTGTTTTTCCTCATCAACTTTTACTTGAATTGTCTTCTTTTCAATTACTTCCAATTGGAGTAGTAGCTTACTTAAGGGGTTTAATATTTTCTCTTGAATGGTCCGTTTCACTGGTCTTCCACCATACATAGGGTCAAAACTCCATTTCGTAATTTGGTCAAGCGCATCTTTACTGACTTCTAAACTTAAATTTTGTTTAGAAAAACGTTTTGATAAGGTATTTATTTGCATACTTACAATTTGTTTTATTTCTTTTAAAGTAAGTGGTGAAAAGAGAAGTATATCGTCAATGCGATTTAAAAATTCAGGTCGCATCGAATTGCGAAGACGTTTTAGAACCATTTCCTTGGCGATTGATTCTGCTTTTGAAAAGGACGCGTTTTCTTCAAAAGCAAGTTGAATATCTTGACTTCCTAAGTTGCTGGTCATAATAATGATAGACTGTTTAAAGTCTGCCATCCTCCCTTTGTTGTCAGTCAATCTTCCTTCATCCAGAACTTGAAGCAGGGTATTGAAAATATCAGGGTGAGCTTTTTCAATTTCATCTAACAACACAACAGAATAAGGTTTTCTTCGAACAGCTTCTGTAAGTTGTCCTCCTTCTTCATATCCAACATATCCAGGAGGAGCACCCACCAGTCTACTGACTGTATGTGCTTCTTGATATTCACTCATGTCGATTCGCGTCAGAGCAGTTTCATCATTAAAAAGCTCAGCAGCAAGTGCTTTGGCAAGTTCTGTTTTTCCAACTCCTGTCATACCTAAAAAAAGAAATGACCCAAGAGGTTTATTAGGGTCTTGTAATCCTGCTCTACTTCTACGAATGGCATCACTTACCGCATGAACTGCCTTTTCTTGACCAACCATACGCTGATGTAGCTTGTCCTCCAAGTGAAGTAGTTTTTCACGTTCAGAAGCTACCATTTTACTGGCAGGTATTCCAGTCCATTTTTCAATAACTTCAGCGATATCTTCATAGCCAACTTCTTCTTTAATAAGAGTTTCTTCTTTTTTTAATGCATTAAGTTGCTTTTGAAATTCTTCAATTTCATATTGTTGTTCCTTGATTTTTCCATAACGAATTTCGGCTACTTTTGCATAATCACCATCTCGCTCTGCCCGATCAGCCTCAAGAGAAAGTTGATCAAGCATTTCTTTAGAATTTTGAATTTGTTCAATGCATTCTTTTTCTCTTTTCCACTGTGCAAAAAGACTATCTCTTTCCTCTTTTATGGTAGACAAGTCTTTTTGGATTAAGGATATTTTGTCTTTGGCCTTTTCTTTTTTTAGAGCGACCAATTCAATTTCAAATTGTCTAATTTTACGATCTAAAGTATCCAATTCTTCTGGCTTAGAGTTTATTTCCATCCTCAGTTTTGCAGCGGCTTCATCGATCAAATCAATTGCCTTATCAGGTAAAAATCGATGTGTGATATGTCTTTGAGAAAGTTCAACTGCACCAACAATAGCCTCATCCTTGATATGAACTTTGTGATGATTTTCATATTTCTCCTTAATTCCACGTAATATAGAAATTGCACTTTCTTCATCAGGTTCTAATACCGTAACCTTTTGGAATCTTCGTTCAAGTGCTTTGTCTTGCTCGATATACTTTTGATATTCATCAGAAGTTGTTGCTCCAATCGCTCTCAGCTCACCTCGTGCAAGTGCAGGTTTTAAAATATTAGCAGCATCCATTGCTCCCTGTCCACCACCAGCTCCAACTAAAGTGTGGATTTCGTCAATAAACAACAATATTTTACCATCTGCAGAAACTACTTCTTTGATGACCGATTTTAATCGTTCTTCAAATTCTCCTTTAAATTTTGCGCCTGCAATTAATGCTCCCATATCGAGTGCATAAAGCACTTTGTCTCTGAGGTTTTCTGGAACGTCTCCCTCAATAATTCGATGCGCTAAGCCTTCAGCAATAGCTGTTTTACCCGTACCTGGTTCCCCCACCAGTATGGGATTGTTTTTTGTTCGCCTAGCTAAAATTTGGAGTACGCGACGAATTTCTTCATCTCGACCAATTACAGGGTCTAATTTATTCGACATCGCAAGAGAATTTAAGTTTTTTGCATATTTTTCAAGGGCATTGTATTGATCCTCTGCTGAAATTGAATCAATTTTTTCGCCTTGTTGTAATGTGTCAATTGCCATTTCTAATTTTTTTTGTGTTAATCCTTTATCTTTAAGTATGTTTGAGCTTGGTGAATTACCATTTAATATCCCCATAAGGAGATGCTGCGTTGCAGCGTATTGATCCCCTTTTTTAACTGCAAAACCCAATGCATTTCGAAGGGTATTTTGAGTTCCTCGTGAAAGTTGACTCATCGTACCGCTGACTTGTGATAATCGATTCATTTCTTTTTGATTGAGGGTTTTAATCACTGAAGAAGAAAATCCTACTTGGGAGAAGATAAATGGTATTACTTGTTTGTCTTCATTTAGTAGAGAAGCCAACAAATGAGTGTCAGTAATTTCAGCATGCTGTGCCGTTTGTGCTAAAGTCACTGCATTTTGAATTATTTCTTGAGCTTTAAGTGTAAATTTATTTTCTAACATACATAAACTTGTTTATTTTATTATAACAAATTATATACCAGCTACTTATGACTGACTTTTCGTCATATATTATCATTAAATTAATGTCAAAATGTCTTTTATGATATTATCTATTGACTATCTTTGAAAAAAAATTAAATGCTTTTATCAGAATTCCTTTTTTCACTTAACTCAATTGATACTTTACGTTTTCAATTGCCAAACGGTAATTTTGTACCTTCTCATTTTCATATTACTGAGGTAGGTTTAGTCGAAAAGCACTTTATCGATTGTGGGGGTACAGAACGTAAAGAACGTGTTGTAAATTTCCAGCTTTGGAGTTCTGATGATACCGAGCACCGTTTGTCTTCTCAAAAAGTAGTTGATATAATCCGTCTCTCTCAACAACGAATAGGATTAACAGATCAAGAAATCGAGGTGGAATATCAAGGAGAGACAATTGGAAAATATGGATTATCGTTCTATGGATCTGTATTTCAATTACAATCGA
Organism: Flavobacteriaceae bacterium; assembly: GCA_030835845.1. Lineage (GTDB taxonomy): Bacteria > Bacteroidota > Bacteroidia > Flavobacteriales > Flavobacteriaceae > Arcticimaribacter. The sequence continues at coordinate 8,564 of JAUROD010000031.1, read as the reverse complement.
AACAAACCGATTGCCTTGCAAAGGACAATTGTGGAATTCCTGAAAAAAAACAAGAAATAAGCTGTTGTGACCCTGCTTCAGGTTGTTGTTAATTTCCTTTTGATAAAAACCAATTCTAAGCTACTTTTTGTTCGTTCAATAAGTGGGATTTGTCTATTTTTGTGCTTTAAATAAATCACATGTTAAAAGACAATGCCGTATTTGATTTAATTCAAGAAGAAGAAAATCGTCAACTTAATGGAATAGAGCTAATAGCCTCTGAAAATTTTACTTCTCCAGCAGTAATGGAAGCAACAGGATCTGTGCTTACCAACAAATACGCGGAGGGGTATCCAGGAAAGCGTTATTATGGTGGTTGCGAAGTCGTTGATAAAATTGAACAATTGGCTATCGACCGTGCCAAAGAATTGTTTGGTGCAGCCTACGCGAACGTTCAACCTCACTCTGGTTCACAAGCTAATACAGCAGTCTTTCATGCCTTTATTAAACCAGGTGACAAAATCTTAGGATTTGATCTTTCTCACGGTGGACATTTAACGCATGGTTCTCCTGTTAATTTTTCTGGTCGACTTTATGAAGCTCATTTTTATGGTGTGCAAGAAAGTACAGGTTGTCTAGACTATGACAATATAATGGAAATCGCAAAACAAGTCCAACCACAAATGATTATTGCGGGTGCCTCTGCTTATTCAAGAGACATTGATTTCGCCAAATTCAGAGCAATTGCTGATGAAGTTGGGGCTTTTCTTCTTGCAGATATATCTCACCCCTCAGGCTTGATTGCAACAGGATTACTGAACAATCCACTTCCTTACTGTCATGTTGTTACAACAACAACTCATAAAACACTTCGCGGTCCTCGTGGAGGATTAATTTTGATGGGTGAAGATTTTGATAATCCTTTCGGAATTACTTTGAAGAACGGTACTGTACGTAAAATGTCTCATTTACTTGATATGGCTGTTTTCCCTGGCAACCAAGGAGGTCCTTTAGAACATGTTATAGCAGCAAAAGCAATTGCTTTTGGTGAGTGTCTTCAGCCCAGCTATAAGACCTACATGCAACAAGTCCAAAAAAATGCTCAGGCGATGGCAAAAGCTTTTGTCAATAGGGGATATCATTTGATTTCTGGAGGTACAGACAATCACCTCATGCTTATTGATTTACGCAATAAAAAAGTAACTGGAAAAGATGCTGAACTTGCTTTAGTTAAGGCTGAAATTACAGCCAATAAAAACATGGTTCCTTTTGATGATAAATCACCTTTTGTTACCTCAGGTATTCGTGTTGGAACAGCAGCAATTACTACGCGTGGTCTTAAAGAAGAAGATATGGAAACTATTGTATCTTTTATTGATAATGTAATTTCTAATTACCAAGATGAAACTGTTTTAGCAGAAGTTGCTACACAAGTACACCAAATGATGCAGGGAAGAAACCTGTTCAATTACTAAGCGAACAATTCTATTATTTTTGTAGGAATTCGAATAAGTTTTTGGGTAGTAGGCTCAAGATAACACCATTGTGTAGAACACTGAACTGCTAGGGTAGAAGTATCACCCAAATAAAATCGGACAATTCGCTCGCTTAAGAACCCCTCCGTTTTTTCAACATGGGTCTCGATTCGTAGGCGATCTCCGAGTTTAACTTGACGTTTGTATTCAACGTAGTGAGATCGTACTACCCAAATACCAAAGTCATTTGTTTTTCCTGAAATAAGTGTTTTCCAATGTGCACCAGCTATATCTTGCACCCATTGAAGATATTGAACGTTATTAACATGCTTTAACTCATCAAGATGTGCGATGTTTACGGTAACATAGTGTTTGAAAGACCTCATTTATTATTTTTTGTAAAGACTTACTTCAAACATTTTGCTCCAGTTTTTCCCTGTTACAAAAAAGGTTTCTCGCTTAGGATGGTATGCGATTCCATTAAGAACGTTTAAACTAGGGATTTGCTCTACTTTTTCTTTTAATCCTGAAAAATCAATTACGCGTTCAATTGCTCCTGACTTAGGATCAATGACCACTGCAACTTCTTTTTGAAACTGGTAGGTGTTCGCGAATATTTTTCCATTTACCCATTCAAGTTCATTTATCTTGCTTAGGATAGTTTTGTTTGTGGTAGCCTCAATATAATCCAATTCTTTTCCGTTTGAAGGGTCCAGTCTCCAAATTTTTGCAGTACCATCTGACTTATATAAATATTGACCATCATTACATAAACCCCAACCTTCTATACTCTTTTCATATTTGAAGGAAGTTTTCATTTCAAGACTTTCTTGATCATACATAAAGCCTATTCCTTCCTGCCATGTCAATTGAAATACAGTGTTGTTTAGAAGTGTTATACCTTCACCAAAATAACTTCTATCTAAAGGGATGCTTTCAATAATTTCTCCTGTTTGGTAAGCTACTTTTCTTAAACTTGATTGCCCATTTAAGCCAGTACTTTCAAAAAGGATTTCACCGTCAAATTCAAGACCTTGTGTGTAGGCCGTTTTATCATGCGGAAATTCATTTACGATTTTATAGGTCCATAACTCGGGTACAGAAGGGTTGAGTAATCGAATGAATTGAGTCCTTTCAGTTAATTTTCCACTGCTGTAAATTTTCGCTTTGAGTTCGATGTCCCCAAGTTTTTCATCAGAAAAGACATAAGGTATTTGTATCGGTTTTTCGTTTAAAAAATAAAACGTAGAATCAACTAATGTTTTAGCAGTTTTGAGTGTGACTGAGAGAGTATCTCCACTGACAAAAGTATTTTGGTTAGGTTTAAACCGAATTTTATTCAAATTATCACTAGAACCACATGCTTTTAATAAAAGTAAAGTAAAGAGGAGGGACATCCATTTCATAGAATCAATTTTGTTATAAAAATAGGTGAAAAAAACGAAACAAAAATGATTGCTTAGAAAAAGCAGGATTGTATCTTTGTGACTGGGTAAGTCCTATACAACCAGCTCCTATTGAACTCCCCCAGGGCGGGAACGCAGCAAGGGTAGATGGTCGTAGCGGTGTGATATAGATCGCTTACCCTTTTTTTTTATGAAACAGACAGTCTTGGTTACCGGTGCATCCTCTGGATTGGGAAAATCCATAGCAAGCTTTTTGCACGACCAAGGGCATCACATATATGGGACGAGTCGCTCTCCCGAAAAATATTCCACACTTCCTTTTCCTTTACTTAGGCTGGATGTTACATCCAAAAAAAGTATTTCAGATTTTGTAGCTGAATTGAATTCAAAAGTATCTCAATTTGACGTTCTAATTAACAATGCTGGAGTAGGAATTACCGGTCCAGTTGAAGAAACAGATTTAGACGCTTTACGTTCTCATTTTGAGACGAACTTTTTTGGTCCTTTAGCAATGGTTCAACAGCTTATACCTATGATGCGCAAAGCAAATAAAGGAAAGATTATCAATATAACATCTATAGCTGGCTCAATGGGATTGCCTTTTCGAGGGGGGTATTCTGCTTCTAAGGGTGCTTTAGAACTGATCTCAGAAGCTTTAAGAATGGAAGTTTCTCAGTTTGGAATTGAGGTATGTACGCTTGCTCCTGGGGATTATGCGACAGATATTGCTTCTAGACGCTATCATGAACCAAACAGAGAGCAATCACCTTATTATACAATTTATCAAGAAAGTTTAGATACAATGGATACCCATGTTGATCAGGGGAATGATCCAATTGAAATTGCTAAAGCAATTTATAATTTGATACATAAGAAATCATTGAAGCCTCACTATGCCGTTGGACCATTTATGCAAATACTTTCTCTGACACTAAAAAAAATTCTTCCCCAAAAACTTTTCGAACGTTTACTTAAAAACCACTATAAATTGTAATTTTAAAAAAACAATCCTTATGAAATTTTTTATTGACACTGCCAATCTTGATCAAATTAAAGAAGCTGAAGCACTAGGCGTTTTAGATGGTGTAACAACCAATCCATCACTTATGGCTAAAGAGGGTATCACAGGTCACGATAATATCTTGAAACATTACATAGATATTTGTGAAGCAGTAGAAGGGGATGTTTCTGCAGAAGTAATATCAACAGATCTTGAGGGTATGATCCGGGAAGGAGAAGCTTTAGCAGCTCTTCACCCTCAGATTGTTGTAAAAATACCCATGATTGAAGATGGTGTTAAGGCATTAAAATATTTTGCAGATCAAGGAATTAAAACAAATTGTACATTAGTATTTTCGGTAGGTCAGGCGCTCCTTGCAGCCAAAGCAGGAGCAACTTATGTGTCTCCATTCATTGGACGCTTAGATGATGTGTCAACAGATGGATTAGATTTAATCGAAGACATTCGATTGATATACGATAACTACGGATTTGAAACTCAAATTTTAGCAGCCTCTGTACGTCATACAATGCATGTCATTAACTGTGCTAAAATTGGTGCAGATGTAATGACAGGTCCTTTAAGTTCTATAAAAGGTTTGTTAAATCATCCTCTTACAGATATTGGTCTAGCAAAATTTTTGGCTGATTTCAAAAAAGGGAATTAACTCGTTTTCCACTTAGGGCTTTGCGCTACTATCTTCTTGAATATTGGACACGATTTATCGTGAGCTCCAGGAAGATATGAAGTCGATAGTAAAAACTCCTTTGTTATTTCGTTTCCTGTAAACTTAAACGTTTTTTTAAAGCATTTTATCCATTCAATCTCACTTTTTGGATGTTGAAAATCCAACCACTTTTTAAATGAGCCAAATTCTTTTTGGAGGTTTTGTATTTGCTTTGCATTAAAGATAATTGCTTCTATTTTTTTTCGCATTCGAATAATTTTTGGGTTAAGCAATAGACGATCAATATCTTCTTTACCAAACGATGCTATAAGATCAATATTGAAATCTTTATAAGCTTGCTTTATTCCCTCTCTTTTTTTTAACACAATATCCCATGATAAACCAGCTTGATTTATTTCAAGTATTAGACGTCCAAATAATACATTATCATCATTTGTTGAAAAACCATATTCTGTATCGTGATAATGTAAATGTATGTCAGAGAGTTCTCCTTTACTTACGGCCTCACAATAACTATTAAAAAGTGACATTAGCGATAGAACTTTTTGAGTTTATTTTCGAAATTAGGGGATGTAAAATTCCCAAAACCTTCAAGGATTTTCCCGTTTTTATCTAAGACAATTCCCTTGTTAAGTAACGTAACCACCCAGTCATTACTAATCTTTTCGAAGTTGACAACTGCAAATTGATTTTTGGGATCAATATTCATTATTTTCTGATAGTCACGCACAAGTTCGTTGTAAGGTTGAATACAAATTCCCACAAATCGATATTTAGGAAATTGATTTTTAAGTTCGGCTACTTTTTCTTGTGTGCGTTTAAAATGATTCATTTGGGTTTGAGACCAAAAATAGAGTACTGTAGGTTGTCCTTTAAAAAGCAGATTACTGGATCGAATTTCGCCAAGGTGTGTTTCAAGTAATGCCTCGGGTAAAAATTGACCACTTTCCATAGATTGCAGTGCTTGATGGAGCGTTAAAATTTCTTTCAGGTAGACTGGAGAGGTGTTAATAGCGAAATAAAATTGAAGAAATAAATCATGTTGACGATGATTTTCAAAATTTACTAATTCTTCATAGGCTACTGTTCGTGCTAAATTATTTCTCAACACAGGATTATTGATTTTTTCGTCAATAACTTGAAGTCGACGTATGTTGAAGTCAGTCTTATTTTTTTGTTGAAAATAAGCTTGATTTTCAAGTAACGCCTCTTGACTAAGATAACTGATTAGATAGGTGATATAGGGCTCATAAAAAGCTAAATCATTTTCTCCATATACAAGGTACTTTCTAAAATTGAAAAAACTGCTGTCTTGCTTTATTGCATTCTTTTTTCCCCGGATTAGAGCATACCGTTCAAGTCTATTCGCGTAGGGGTATATATACGAAGCTTGTGTTACTTTTTGAGCAAGAATTGAAAGGTCATTTTGGTTTTCAAACCTAATCCACTCCTCTTTTTTTTCATTTAAAAGCGAATCGATAGTCTGTTTAAACATTTTGCTGGAAAGAGCGTATGCAGAAGAAAGGAATTTAACTTCGTCTTGTAGGCTTGAATAAATATCCATCATAAAGTTATTTTTCGCGGAACCTTTCCCACTAAAACCAATTGAAGTATTGAAATCAACCATATTCGCACGAGTCCAAATAGAGTCCCCCGCTTCGATAAGAACTATTTGTTTTTCAGGCAGGTGTTCCATGGTAAACAAACCAAAATTCAAGGAATCAAATCGTTTTGAAAATCTATTTTGTTTATCTAAAGGAAGAGAATCGAGGAGTTGATCGTATTTATATAACGAAACAAATTTACTCGAAGGGTTTATGATCTGACCACCAAAAAACACAGAATAGTTAATTTCTTGCTCTTCGGCGCACTGGATTAGAATTAAAAAACAAAAAAATAGTAGTAACCGTCTCATTCCTCTCTCATATGATTTACTTTGGGAAGTTAAAAAAAAAGTATGGAAAGCGCTTTTGATTTATGTACTTTTGCGAAGTAAAATATAAATCTATGCTTTCGGTTTCTAATCTATCTGTACAATTTGGTAAACGAGTTTTATTTGATGAAGTAAATGTTACATTCACTTCAGGTAATTGTTATGGTATCATTGGTGCAAATGGTGCTGGAAAATCAACATTTTTAAAAATCCTTTCAGGAAAACAAGATGCGAATTCTGGTTCAGTTCATTTAGAGCCGGGGAAAAGAATGTCAGTATTGGAACAAAACCACAATGCATTTGACGAACATACTGTTTTGAATACCGTTTTACGTGGAAACAAGCCACTCTATGAGGTAAAGCAAGAAATGGATTCAATTTATGCAAAAGAAGACTTTTCTGAAGCTGATGGAGATCGGGTAGGAGAATTACAAATTGTTTTTGAAGAAATGAATGGATGGAATGCTGATAGTGATGCTGCTGCTTTATTGTCCAACCTTGGGATTCAGGAATCTATCCACTATACTCCAATGGCTGAACTTGACGGAGTTCAGAAAGTTCGAGTTTTATTGGCACAAGCTTTATTTGGAAACCCTGATGTATTAATAATGGATGAGCCTACAAACGACTTGGATTATGAAACTATCCTTTGGCTTGAACATTTTTTAGCTAACTATGACAATACTGTCATTGTTGTATCCCACGACCGTCATTTTTTGGATGCAGTTTGTACACATATTTCTGATATTGATTTTGGGAAAATAAATCATTTTTCAGGAAATTATACTTTTTGGTATGAATCAAGTCAATTGGCTGCCAGACAAAGAGCGCAGCAAAACAAAAAAGCAGAAGAAAAAAAGAAAGAATTACAAGAGTTTATTGCTCGTTTCTCAGCCAACGTAGCCAAATCAAAGCAAGCTACTTCTAGGAAGAAAATGATTGATAAACTAAATATTGAAGAAATCAAACCCTCTAGCCGACGATATCCTGCTATTATTTTCGATCAAGAGCGTGAAGCAGGGGACCAAATTCTAAACATTGAGCAACTTAAAAGTTCTTTGGAGGGAGATATACTTTTTCAAGATGTGACTGTTAATCTTGCAAAAGGAGATAAGGTGGTTGTCTATTCAAAAGATTCAAGGGCTGTTACTGCATTTTATCAAATTATATCTGGTGAAGAAAAGGCAGATGAAGGTGAATTTCAATGGGGAGTAACTACATCTCAAGCCTATTTACCCCTCGACAACTCCAATTATTTTAACAACACGATGAGTTTAGTTGATTGGCTTCGTCAATATGCTCAAACTGAAGAGGAACGAGAGGAGGTTTACATCAGAGGATTCCTAGGTAAAATGATTTTTAGCGGCGAGGAAGCGTTAAAACAATCTAATGTATTATCAGGAGGTGAGAAAGTTCGTTGTATGCTTTCTAAAATGATGATGACGCGTGCAAATGTTTTGATGTTAGACGAACCAACTAACCATCTTGACCTAGAGTCCATTACGGCATTTAACAACGCACTCAAAAATTTTAAAGGAAATATATTTTTAACAACTCACGACCATGCATTTGCTCAAACTGTTGGAAACCGTATAATCGAATTGACTCCTAATGGAATTATCGATCGCTATATGACCTTTGATGAATATATGACAGATTCCAAAATAAAAGAGTTGCGTCAAAAAATGTATGCCTAATGACTTTGTCTGAATGGAAAAATCAGGGAGAATATTTTCGTTTTAAGACACACCATATTTTTGTAAATGACCATGGAAAAGGGGAGGTGATTCTTCTGATACATGGATTTCCAACCGCTTCATGGGATTGGTGGAAAGTACACTCATTGCTGGTTTCTAACTTTCGTTTAATAAGTCTTGATATGCTTGGCTTTGGCTTCTCATCAAAACCCAGAAAACATGCCTATTCGATTTTTGAACAAGCTGATTTAATTGAAGCTCTATTGAAAGAAAAAGGAGTTAAGCGAGTTAATATCTTAAGTCATGATTATGGTGATACAGTTACTCAGGAACTTTTGGCTCGTTTAAATGAACGCACCCCTTTAAAAGAGGATGAGTTAAGCATT
>JAUROD010000030.1 GCA_030835845.1 Flavobacteriaceae bacterium | reverse complement strand
TCATCTTCAACGACTTCAATTACTTCAGGAGCTGGAGGAGGTGGTGGTGGTGGAGTTTTGATTTGCTCGTGATTGGAATTTCCTCATCATAATCCTCATCAACGTCTAGCGTTTGGTATCCATAATCATTTTTGTTGTACGTTTTCCATTCAATTGCCTGCCATGAAATAAATAACACAAAAGCAAGTCCAATAGTAAAGTATAAACTACTGTTTTTTTGTATGTCAAACTTGGGTTTTTTTTAGGTAGCATAATTTGGGGGTTTAATTTGGCTATAAATACTTCAAATATTGTACCATAAAAAAACCCGAAGTTGCCTTCGGGTTATCAAATATTTTGGAAATTTCTATTGCAAACGGAATGTAATAGGGATGGAAAACGGAACACGTACAGGACGACCACGTTGTTTTCCTGGTGTCATACTAGGGAGCTTTGAAATAATTCGAGCAGCCTCTTTTTCAAGATTTTTATCAGGTCCTCTCATTCGTACATTAGTTATAGAACCATCTTTTGAAATAACAAAGTTCACGTAAACTCTTCCTTGAATTCCCATTTCTTGAGCAATTTCAGGATAGCGGAAATTTTTTCGAATATGTTTATTGATCTGATCTTGGAAACAATTTCTGCGTTCAGATTTTGGCACTCTTTCACAACCAGGATAGATAGGTACATCCTCAATTACAGCGAAAGGAACATCTACATCGTCAAAATCATCTTCAACTTCGATATCATCTACCTCAACTATTTCTTCCTGATTAGTTTCAGTAGATTCAATGACTGTTTCCTCTACTTCTTCCTCATCTTCAACGACTTCAATTACTTCAGGAGCTGGAGGAGGAGGAGGTGGTGGTGGTGGAGTTTTAATTTGTTCGGTGATTGGAACTTCTTCATCGTCGTCTTCATCAACGTCGAGTGCTTGATATCCATAACCTGTTTTATCATACGTTTTCCACTCAATTGCCTGCCATGAGATGAATAAAACAAAGGCAAGTCCAATAGCAAAGTATAGACTACTATTTTTGGTTAAATCCGCTTCGGGATTCTTTTTTAGTTGCATAGCACTGAATTTAGAAAGCTAATTTAAAAAAAAACATTGTCCGACCACAATTTTTTTCCTTTTTTAATGTCGCTTATTTGAAGTTGTTTTTATTAAATCTACTAATCGATAAAAAATATTACGCACCAATTAGAGATTTGTACGCAGTAGCGTCTAACAAACTGCTTGCATCCTCAGCATTATCAAGTTCGATTTTAATCATCCATCCTTGAACGTAGGGATTGTCATTTACTGCCTCAGGTGCATCTGCCAGCTCTTCATTAACCTCAATAATTGTTCCGCTTAATGGCATAAACAAATCAGAAACAGTTTTAACTGCTTCCACAGTTCCAAAAACTTCTTCAGCTTCTATTTTTTCATCGAGTGTCTCAATTTCAACGTAAACAATATCACCCAATTCGCCTTGAGCAAAGTCTGTAATACCCACAGTAGCGATGTTACCTTCAATAGAAACCCACTCGTGATCTTTTGTGTAGAATAAATTTTCTGGAATATGCATAATATTTGTTTTTTGTACTGAGCAAATATAATTTTTTCTTGAAAAAGCAGAAGTTAATTTCCAAAATTATATCTGAGGGTAAATCCAGAGCGAATACTTGTCTGAGGAAAAGCTGATGAAATTGCAAACTTTGAGAAATTATGATCATAAAAGAAAAGTGCAGTAATATTGCTTGAAAGTGCATAGTCTGCAGTTAATTTTATAGCCCATAAAGTTTGTCCAGCGGTTACCTGATTATTATCAATCTCTATATTATTTAATACTGTAATATTGTTTCTGTAAGAAACGTCAGCTTTGATATTCAAATCACCTTTTAATGTGCGTTTTCTTCCCCCAATACTTGTTTTAAAGGGTAGGTTTTTTATGCGGTAACCTAAGCCAACAATCAATTCCTCTCCTAGGGATTCAGTGACTAAACTATTATCTAAACTCAACGAGAATGCTCGATCTTTTTTAATTTCAGCCAATAACTTAAATGAATTTTTTAACTCTACATCTACTCGTATTAGAGGGTTAAATTGCTCTATCAAATTGATATTTCCAAATACTTTTTTTGGTATAAAATTTCCGTTTGAATCTTTACCGTTGGTTAATTCTGGGTTATAATCCAAATTGGTTTGAAAATTGTTAATCGTATAACTGGAACGGTAAGCGTGAGTTATAGAAAATCGATTAAATCGTTTTTTTACTGCTTTGATATTCATCAATCCAGAAAAATTTAAATTCCAATTGGGTAGAGGAAATTTTTGAATTGGATCTAAAGTGATCTTTTCTGGACTTTTACCAGAGTAAGCTGCTAAAAAAGCTGGAATTACTACCTGTTGTTGGTTTTTACCATATCCGTTTGGATACCCCTCTGAATCAGTTCCATTGTCAAAGTTTGTATCATTCTGAGCCAAACGTTGAGCTATGACCAAACGAAATTGACGGAAGTTATTGAATTGAGGCTGTATATTTCCTTTAGTGCCTTTAAAAGCAGTTTTTAAAAGTATGGTAGACATAGCGAAATTTCCAAATTGATTGGTGTTCAAGGGAATATATTCTTGATTTTCAATATTAAAAACTTCTGATGTGTTCTCGGAAAAACTACGCTCTGCATTTAAATCAATTAAAAATCCTCGTCCAAAATTCAGTTGTCCAGTTAAATTAAATTGACTGTTATGAACTTGCGTAAATGATTGATTAAAGTTAGGGAATTCGGTTAACCATCCTTTTTTTGCAGCTTCATAGCGAATATCTGCCTGAGAACCGAGAGTAAAACCAAAACTAGGTTGAATTGTTCCAAGCATTCCAACGGATGGAAGATAACCTGGCAATACTTTTCCATTATTTTCTGTATAAGAAAATTGAATCCGTTGTAAAACATTTATAGCATCTACAAGAAACTCAATGGGTTTTCTCTTTTTTAAAGCATTTGATTTATTTGGTGAGTTTGATTTTGATAATGGGGAAAATCCATCTCTTCTTTTTTGTCTTATACCAAGCATACTATATAATGTTCGTGTTGAAATGGACCCGTTTAGTGTTTTTGTGTTCGCATTTTGAACGGTATTTACAACTCCTAATTGATTTCCAAATTCATTAGTCACTTGGGCTAAAACTTCTGATCCTCGTTGCCAACTAAAATCTCCCGAATATGCATAATTAGCATCTATAAAACGTAAAATAGAGATGTAATCAAAAGGTAATTTATATGTAATATTCAATCTTTGAAAATGGCGATTTGGTTCTCCAGAGTCCCAAATACCGTCCCATATACCACGTGCCTTATCAATTCGTTGTCCGTACTCAGGGGAATCAACAATATAATTTTTTATAATATTATTACTTGATGCTGTAAAATTCATTTTAAATGACCGGGTAATGTTGTGACTTAATGCATATGTCCAATCGAATAAGAAATTTCGTTGTTGTAATTCAGGTAAACTTAATTGTTGTGATAAGTCTACCCCCTCCAGATAAACCTCACGAAACTGTTGGCTTTTGTACATCCTATTAATATTTGTACTAATAGATATATTTGCTGGAATTGGATTAAAGTTTATCTCGCGTAACCACCTTAAATACTGTTTAGTCTCTAACAGTTTAATTTTTTTAAATGGATTTACTTCCAATGGTGTAAAATTATATCCATAATTCGCACCTAATCGAAGTGCTTGATTAGATTGATTTGAAATTTCATAATCTCTATGGTATAACTCGTTAAAGGCATAGGAAAGATCAAAATTTTCAATGTTGTAAAATCTAGATTTTTTACTTGCGCTTAATTTTCTAATACCGATTAAACTTACACTTTTACGTTTTGTATAGTCAACAGCTTGATTTTTTATAGCCTTTTTGTCCTCAGTTCTTTCTGCTGTATCAATTCGATCTTCAAGTGTCAAGTCTTGATAAAAGGGATCATATTGAGGAGTAATTTGAGTTTCTCCAATACTATAATTAAAAGGAATTTGAACGGCCCATTTTTTTGGTAAAAACTGACCTACATTGACATTTGACACAATATCATATTGTGTTAAATGTTCTCTACTACGCTGATTGGGTGACTGATCAATACTACCAAATCCAACCGTAGAAAAGCGACCATTTGCACTAAAGCTTGCAAAATCTGCAATATTTCCATCTACAGTTCCAATAGCAGCCCATCCTCCCTGGGAGTCAATTCCGGCAATTCGAAGTTCGTTAAACCATACTTCTCCACACAGAACATCTCCAACTTGAGTAGACGGGTTTTTTACTCCAATCATTAAGGTGTTTATTGCTCCAAGTGAAGGGTTTCCCTTAATTGAAAATTTATACCTTTTGCTTCCTGGTAAATTGCTTATCGAAGTAAATTCATCAATCGAATTAAGTTCCTCGTCATAATAACTAACTTCAGAAAAGGAACCATTACTCAAGTATAATGATTTAATCCTTGACAGTAACTTTACAGGGACATCAATGGAATTGAAATCAGGTTGCCAAACCTCGTTTGCACTTAATCGATTTGACGTATTCTCAGAAAAACTAGTTGGTTTTAATGGAACTTCTATCTGATAATAATTATCCTTGTAATCTGTGCCAAAACGGATAAATGCAACCATGCGTTTGTCATATTCATCATTAACTCCGCTACCAGGTAGAGGTGTTTGACCCTGTGTTGACTCGGCATGAATATACATTTTAAGGGATTTGTATTGTCTCAAATCAATTTCTATATTCTTATAAATTCCTCGGGAATCCATAGGCTGAAGGTCACATACTCGAAAAGATAATGATTGTTCATTTTGACGCACAATAGTATTATTATTATTTATCTGTTCTCTCAAAATATCTGGAGGTAAGACATAATTAATTGGAATACGATTTTCGTTTTCTAGTATATTAACGGTACTTATATCAACCACCGTGTTTGTATTCGAAATCACCTTTTCATTTAGAGGTTTATTGTACTGTCTCCAGTCTCCACGTACCAAATCAAGTGTTCCAAAACGCAGTACTACATTTTGATTAAAACCATGAAGTAACATTCGCATAAAACGTATCGACCTTAAATCTTCAATTCCGTTTATGGCTTTAAAGTATGAATTAAAGGAAGTACCTTGGTAGTAATTTTTTGAAATAGGTATTTTAAATTGAATCCAACGTGTAGATAAAGTTTGTCCATTAGGTAATTCTATTTCAACATTTTCACGCACATCGGTTACAAAAGGATGATTACCAACAGTCATATTTTTATCAATCGGTATTTTGTATTCAAAATAACTATCAATTGTATTCATCGTTTGATCTCTGTTAATATCCTCAGCATCGGGTTCTGCAGTACTCCCTCTGTTAGTGTCGGAAAACGCAATTGGAGAGTTTCCCTCTGTTCCATTATAGTTTTTGTAACGATTTATTATACTCCCCTCCGCTTGAAGAAAATAGGTGTAATTATCTCCTGCAGGGTCGTCTGCAGGACCATTTGGGTAATAGTCAACCTCGTCTTGGTCTGCTAATCCATCTAATCCAACGTCTTGAAGTATTCGGTCATTTTCTTCTGTATTAAAGGCATATAATAAAGATTGTGATGAGGGTGTCTTTCCCCAATTCGTTGAGTTAACGGCAGTGGGTTGTTGTCCAGGTAAACCATTTTCATAAAGTTTTCTTCCATCTTTTAGAATATCTTCAGATATGTTTCCTAGATGAAAAACAAGTTCTCCCAGAGTAGAACCATTGGAAGTTAGTTCATCAAAAGTATCAAGTATCCAAAATTCAATAAACTCTACATTCGCTTGCTCAAAATTTGTGGCATTGATTGAGCGCATTATTCCTCCCCAGTTTTTTGTAGGATCAGTCTCGAATTCATTTCGAACTTGATTGTTATATGGACCTCTTTCAGAAGGAAAATAAGCTAAATCTAAAGTGGGTTGGATAGTTGGCTGACCCTGAACCAAATCTTGCTCTGGGAAAAGTTCATTTATAAAAATTCGTCGTGTTGTATTCAGTGAAATATCTTCATTACTAATTCCCGATGGACGATCAAAAGAAGAATAAAAAATAGGATCAACAGTATACCAGGCTAATTTAGCACGATTAAATCCAAGCTCTAAATTATCATTTTCGATCGTACCCTGAACATATCCCTCAAAAGGGGCGCTTGCTAATTTCCAGGCTGACGGACTCTTGATATCAATATTTGTTTGTGCTCCCTCAAAATCGTCAAGATAAACATTTGCTTCTCCCTGTAACTCCGTATTCCTTGGATTACCAGCAAAAAGACGTGCTGCCTCAGCTTGAACTGAAATCCGAGATGGAATGTCTGTTTCTATTGTAGGAAGTTTGTTAATCATTCTTGTTAGAAAAGGAACTTCTGTTGAAAACTTTGTATTTATACCAAGCATTGTATTATTAACTGGCTCAACACCATAATTTGCTTTTTGTGTCAAAGGATTCTCACTGAGATTGATCAATGTTGCACCCACCACAACTTTTTCGTCAAATTGATGAATCACATCTATCCCAGAAAAACGTTTATTTTGTTGACCAAAAAAAGTATTGTTTTCAACTGCTATTTTTATCGGTATGTTTGAAGCTTGAAGTCCTGGGTCTAATATTTTTACTCGTCCTATTTGATAATTGACAGTGTAATCAATTCCCTCTCTAAGAGTTCGTCCACCAGCAGTTACTTGAACAGATCCACGAGGAACATTAAAAGCTCCAATAGGAATACCGTCTCCTCCTTCTGATTTATATTTCCCTTTTAACTTAAATTTATTTTTTTCGGCAGCATCTAAAGCAGCTGCTTTAGTTTGTGCATACATTTCTCGAAATACATACTTTTTCTGATTTGCGTTGTATGAAATTTCATTTGAATACTCCTCTGATGTAGTAGTTTTATCTGCAAGTAGATTAAAAAGATTTTCGCCAAAAGGTTCAACTGACGGAAAAATAATTCGACCATTTTGTGGGTCAATTGTTATTCCTGGAACATAGTCAAAAAAACCATCCCCTTCAGGAGCTGGATCATTGTATACATCTAAACGGTCAAGTTTAAGCGACCTAAGTAAAACAGTATTATTTAATTCCTCAGGCCAGATTGAAGCGTCAATTGGATCTAAATAATTTATCGGTGAAGGGTCTGCATACAAAATTGTCATACGGAAATCATCATTTGATAATTGAAATGCACCCGTGTTATAAATATTCTTCATCATTAAATCCCATACAGGTTGATCAACTTTGGTTAGACTACTTTTTAGTAATTTAACCACAAGGTTGTTAGTGTTTGATGAAGTTGAACTAGAAGGTGTTGACCCATTTGCAAACTCTCCAACTTGATATACCCTACCGTTGTGGGTATATTGAAAAGCTACACCCAAAATTTCATCATTACTTAAACGTTGATTCAATGAAATATATCCAAGTTGAGGGTGAAAACTGTATTCGTTTGAATCAAGTTTTCGTGCACTTTCTAAAACCGCATAATCAAAACCTTCTTTGATTTGAGTGTTGAGTACACCAAAGGACTGAGGGATTGTCGCAACGTCTCTTATTCCCGGTGAAATATAAGCCCCTGAACTAATTGCTTTAGGGTTTAGTTTGTTGGCCTCATTGGCTGGAATTTGGTCAGGTAATGGTGGATTAAAAAAATTAGAATCTAAAAGCCCTAAGCGCGTGTTATTTTGAACTGATTCACCTAAATCTTGAAGAGCAACAATATTCCTAATATTATTTGTTTGAGATTGACGATTAGTAATCCAGAGCTCCAATCGAGTAATCTGAATTGGTGAATTCACATAAGGGTAGTTAGCTAGAAAATTATCGTAATTATCTCTAAAATAGTGAGCTAAAAAAAAATGACGGTCGGCTTCATAATCTAAAGCAAATACCTCAAATTCTTGAACTGTTCCTCCTCCTTGAGCAATTACAGATTGAGATTGAGATCGTTGTTCTGCAAAAACACCTGTTATATTAGTTCGACCAAATTTAAGCTCTGCTTTTACACCCATTAAACTTTGAACTCCAGTGATAAGTGAACTATTTAATGGCATAGCAACATTTCCCACGTCAATGTTTTGGAGAATAGCGTCCTCAGTTACATTTTTATTTAAAAAACTATTTATCTTATTTTGATAATTCCCAACACCTCCTTGATTACTTACGGCATTATTTTTAATGCTTTTTAGCTCATTTTTGACTGAACCAATTCCATCGTTTGAAGTTTCTGATGAAGCATTAGAAGACCCTACTTTATCCTTTATATTTGATATTTTTTGTTGTACGGATTCAGGAAGAAAATTGTTTAGTTCATTTAATTTTGGTGGATTAAATTGAAGCTTGATTAGATTTTGAAAATCAAATGTTGTCTCGGTATTATAGTTCGCAGAAATTTGTAAGCGTTCACCAATTGATCCAAGAAGACTTAGACTGATTTGTTGGTCAAAATCAAAACCTAAATTCCTTCGATTTCTTGGAGAAAAACTTGGGTTATCTGTTTTCTGATATCGTAAACCAAGGTCAATTCCTATGGAACCCTGTGGTCTAATATCAATTTTGTTACTGCCAAAAACAGATGAAAAAAATTTAGAATTTATATACAAATTTGGCAATAAATTTCTCTGTGAATCTCCATTATCAGTATTAACTTTTGAAATCGCAGAAACTTTTTCTTGAAAATAAGTGTTCATTTGTTCTTTAAGCACCTTTTCACGAAACACTTTGGGAGTTAAAACAAGTGGTGTGTCAATTGGATAATCACCGATTGAAGAAGTGAAAATATAAAGATCTAAGTTGGGGTCGTATTGATACAGTGAGATGACACTCTGAGGATCTAGTAATGAGATTCTTCCTAGTTGAAAAGAAGAATCAGTAGTAGTTTGAGCTGAACTATCAAGCAAGCCAACCCATGCAAAAAAAAGAACCCAAAGACCTATACTTAGTTTAACGAAATGTCCTTTACCAATTCCTATCAAAGAGTTTTAAAGTTTGTTCAAAGCAAGCTTTATGAGCTGTTCGACTGAACAGTCGGGAGTACTTTGAATAATGTTATCAATAATTTTTTCAGAGTATTTTCTTGGATATCCAAGTACCTCTAATGCTGATAACGTTTCTTCTTTGATTGTATTGTTTTTGGACAAAGGAATTTCATCCATCCCTGCAACTTCTTGAATTTTATCTTTTAACTCAATCAAAACACGTTGGGCTGTTTTTAAACCAATTCCCTTTACTGCTTTGATTGAATCCAAGTTTTCATTAACAATGGCTTGTTGGATTTCTGTTGGCGTCATTGAGGAGAGCATCGTTCTAGCTATACTTGCTCCAATTCCAGATATAGAAATCAATAAACGGAAAACACTTCGTTCTACAGGTTGATAAAACCCAAATAAGGTATGTGCATCTTCACGAATTTGATGATGAGTAAATAAACGAACAGTCTCCTCGTTTCCTAGTTGACTATACGTATTTAAAGAAATATGAACTTCATATCCTACTCCTTGGCAGTCAATAACAACATGTGTTGGGTGTTTTTCAACTAGCCTCCCTTGAAGTTGTGTAATCATGTTTTTTCTTTTTGTTGCGCATCTACCACAGCAAGAGCCGTCATGTTAACAATTTCATCAACACTTGCACCCAATTGCATTATATGAACCGCTTTACTTAAACCTAATAATATAGGCCCTATAGATTGTGCTTTATTTATCTCTTTTAATAGTTTATAAGTAATATTCGCAGACTCCAAGTTTGGGAATATAAGTGTGTTTACATCAACATTGACAAGTTCTGTGAAAGGGAATTTTTCTTTAAGCATTTCTCTGTTTAATGCAAAGTCTGATTGTAAAGGACCATCAACAATAAGGTCTGGATAATATCTATGCAAATAAGCCACAGCCTCAGAAACTTTAGTCGAGTGAGGATGATTTGATGCACCAAAATTGGTATAGGACAACATAGCTGTAACAGGTTTAAATCCAAACATTTTAACCATTTCAGCATTTAGTACAGCAATTTTAGCAAGTTCCTTTGCTGTAGGGTCAATATTAATAGAAGTGTCCGATAAAAATAATGGACCTTGTTTTGTAAGCATTAGGTTAGTGGCTGCCAATCTAGAAACTCCTTTTGCTTTATTAATAATCTTCATTATGGGTTTGACCACCGATGCATAGTTACGTGAATAACCTGAAAGCATAGCATCTGCATCTCCAGTCTTAACCATCATTGAGGCAAAATAATTTCGTTCTCTCAATAATGATTTAGCTTCATATTGGGTAACTCCTTTTCGTTTTTGTTCGTTCCAATAAAGATCAGCATAATAGTTTTTTCGTTCACGCTGTTCCATGCTTTTTGGATCAAGGATTTGAACTTCATCCCTAAACTCGATAGACTCCATTAAATCGATTATTACTTCTTTTCTCCCTAGTAAAACTGGCTCTGCAATACCTTCCTCTTTCACAATTTGAGCTGCTTTAAGAACATCCAGTTGGTCGGCTTCTGCAAAAACTACTTTTTTAGGATCTTCTTTTGCTCTATCATGTAATAATCGAATTGTTTTTTGATCGTTTCCTGTTCTTGCAGCAAGTTGTTCTCTATATCTATCCCAATCTTCAATTGGCTCACGAGCTACCCCTGACTCCATAGCTGCTTTAGCTACTGCTAATGGAACCTCCTCTATTAGTCGAGGGTCAAAAGGCTTAGGAATTATATACTCCTTTCCAAAAGATAATCTTGTTTCATTGTAGGCAAGGTTTACTTGCTCTGGAACTGTTTTTTTTGCCAATTCAGCCAATGCCACAACAGCAGCACGTTTCATTGGTTCATTAATTGCAGTTGCTCGAACATCTAATGCACCTCGAAAAATAAATGGAAATCCAAGTACATTGTTAACTTGGTTGGGATGATCAGAACGTCCGGTTGCCATTAAAATATCATCTCTGGTTTGGCATGCTAAATGATAATCTATCTCTGGATTTGGGTTTGCCATTGCAAAAACGATTGGATTTTTATGCATGCTTATTAGCATCTCTGGAGTAACTATATCAGCCATTGAAAGTCCAATAAAAACATCTGCTCCTTTCATTGCATCTTCCAATGAATGCAAATCTAAATGTGTTGCAAACTCAGATTTTTCTGTCGTAAGTTTTTCACGATCTTTTCGAATAACCCCTTTGCTATCGCACATTATTATATTTTCAGCTTTTGCGCCAAAGGACTTATATAAACGTGTGCATGAAACTGCAGCTGCTCCTGCTCCTGAAACAACAATTCGAACTTCTTCTAATTTTTTATTTGCTAATTCAAGTGCGTTTAAAAGTGCAGCACATGAAATAATAGCTGTCCCATGTTGGTCATCATGCATCACAGGAATATCGAGTTCTTCTTTGAGTCTTTTTTCAATTTCAAAAGCCTCTGGAGCCTTTATATCTTCAAGATTAATTCCCCCAAAAGTGGGGGCAATTGCTTTTACAGCACTAATAAATTCTTCTGAGGTTTTAGCATTTACCTCAATATCAAATACATCAATACCTGCAAATATTTTAAACAATAATGCTTTTCCCTCCATCACGGGTTTAGATGCTTCTGGACCAATATCTCCCAAACCTAATACTGCTGTTCCATTTGATATTACAGCAACTAAATTTCCTTTATTGGTATATTTATATACGTTGTTCACATCCTCGTCTATTTCAAGGCAAGGGATAGCAACCCCTGGCGAATACGCTAAACTGAGGTCACGTTGAGAGGTGTATTTTTTTGAGGGTACAACTTCAATTTTCCCAGGCTTAGGTTTTGCATGGTAAACGAGTGCCTCCCGACGATTTCTTTCTTCTTTCATTTTTAAATTGCCTTATCACAAATGTAACAAGAGAATTGGGAAAAGCCCATTTAAATTAACAAAAGAAAACGAAAGTCTTCTTTCTTAATGAATTATAAATTCAGAATAATAGTTGTTCGGTAATTAAAATTCTTTCTTCTGAGTGACAAAAAGAGAAAAAATTCCTCCAATAATCAAAAAGGTTCCTGCAAGTCGAATTACGTTAATTGGGTTTTGTCCCAGCAAATCATAAACGAAATACTGCATTGTGAAAATTTGTATGATCATTGGAACAACAATAAACATATTAAATATCCCCATATAGACTCCTGTCTTATCACTTGGAATAGAAGAAGCAAGCATCTGATATGGCATTGCCATCATCGAAGCCCAAGTTATACCTAATCCAAAAGAAAATAGATAGATTTGAGAAACCTCAATACCATTTCCAAAAGGGAGCGTAAATAAAATATCTGTGTTATTCAAAAGTGGCATTAAAATCAACCCAATACCTCCAATAGCAAGACTGACAAAGTGTAGATTTTTAGCTCCAAATTTTCGTGCTACAGGAATTAATGCAAAAGCAATTGTAAAACAGATGATGTTATAGGTTCCATTAAGATTTCCAGTAAGCAACTGAGCTTGATTAAAGTAGGTACTGTTTTGGTCCAGTGTATCAAAGAGAGATAATGAAATAGCAGAGGTTAGGTATTGCCAATAACAGAACATAGCATACCATGGAAAAAACATGACAGGAATTAACTGTTTCATCGTCTTTGGCATCTCCTTAAATGCATCAACGATTTCTTCCCAAGTGCGAATAAGCATGTTGCCTTTCTCCTTATTTATTTTAATTTTGGCAAGTTCTTCCTCGGTTGGAGGGTATTCTGAAGTTGTAAAGACAGTAATCAGAATCGTTGCTATTGAAGCAATCGCTCCAATTCCAAATGCCCAATATGTAGAAACTGGAATCCCGTTATCCATTTTATCGCTCAAAGCAAGTATCCCCATTGATACGAGTATAGCAGGAGTAAAATTCGCAAGAGTTGTTCCAAGTCCTGTAAAAAAGCTTTGCATTAAGAAGCCAAGAGAATATTGTTTTTCTGGAAGTTTATCCGATACAAAGGCACGATATGGTTCAAGTGCAATATTATTGGCAGCATCCAATATCCATAATAAACTGGCTGCCATCCATATTGAGCTTGAATAAGGCATAGCCACAAGTGCTAAACTAGCGAATATAGCTCCGATTAAAAAGAATGGTTTTCTTCTTCCGAATCTTGGCAACCAAGTTCCATCGCTTATTGCTCCAACTATTGGTTGTACCAATAAACCAGTTACTGGACCAGCTAGCCATAAAAGTGGCAATTCGGCTTCGTTTGCTCCTAAATATTTATAGATAGCACTCATGTTGCTTTGCTGCAATCCAAAACTAAATTGGACTCCAAAAAATCCAAAATTCATGGTTAAGATTTGACCGAAAGAAAGGTGTTTTTTATTCATCAGTTGATGTGTTTGTTAACGCAAGTTTTGTGTTGTTTTTTTTGGTTTTTAATTGGCTTACAATGTATTCACCTACTTTCTGTCCTTGGTTAACTCCTTCTTCAATTGCCATCATATAATGAATCCCCCCATACAACCTAGAAATTGCAGCTTCTTCAGATGCATGAATAAATGATTTGAATGAACGTACAGGAAGTCCATAAGCAACTTCAGTTGTGTCATCAAAAGCAAAGTCATCACCATATAATTCAGTTAAAACAACTGCTGATGCACGTGATATAACAGAGTGGCCACTTGTGTATTCAGGAAAAGGAGGAGTTTGTAATAAAGGTAACCATTCCTCATCATAAAATTGGTTAATCAATGTTTCAGGACGAACTACTAGTGTATTCCATTTTTCATCCCAACAACTAATAAATGCATCAAACAATGCTACGCTCACATGTGTATATGCATTGATTGTTTCTGCAAAGTCACTTTTTGCTTGACGTGTAGCAATCGCAGTAATCCCTATCCAGTGCCCTCCTGGTGTAATTTTTTTTGTTGCAAACATTGCATGTCCCTTATGATGGGTAACAAATGGATTACAGTCCCAGAATTTAGCTATATCTACTTGCTCATCAGTAATTTTGTTTCTGATTTCATACACTTCTTGAAGTTGTTGCTGGAATGGACTCCCTTTTGTTAAATCAAATTCTAACGGTGCTTTAGGTTGATATTGATTTGCAGAGTCTAGAACAAGAGTACGGATTTTATTCCAGTGAGGTTCGATTCCATCCATATAGTCGGGAGGTGTTGGCTTCCAATACCGATCATCCTCTAAAATAGTATATTTAGGATAAGTACGGGTTTGGTTATACATGTCTTTATTCGCCCATTTTAATATATGATCAGCAACCCGTTTAGCATATTTCAAGGAGGCTTTTTTTACTCTTCTAGGCACTCCTAAAGTTCTAAAGTACATTTCTTGCTTTTCCTGAAAACTTTCCATTTTATCTTCAGAAAAAATCAATGCTTTTCCTACTAAATTATAGGTATACAAGGCAGCTAAATGGAGGTTTACTCCCTGAGTTGCAAGAGGGGTGTTCTCTAGATCTTTCAATTGACCTGCTAAACTTTTATAGTTTTGTGGATATGCTTGCGCCATAATCTCATAAGCAGCTATGGTAGGGTACATATAAATCCTTGATGCTACTGGAGGGGAAAAAATATCATATACGATTATATCAGAAAGGTTCTGGACAGATTCTTGAAATAGTGATGGTTTTTCTAATTGAGCTATATAGCTAGTATCTTCTTCACATGAAAGGTTTAAGATTAAACCTATAAATATTAAAATTCGTTTCATCCTCAATTTCTTTTATTTTCTGAAAAATAAGCTTTTGACTTCCATTTGGCTTGCTCAATCCCTCCAAAAGGGCTATCATAGAATACTTCCACAAAGGGCAACTTTGGTGATTTATTGCCTATATGATTAGCCATATAACTATACCACCCTCGATGAGATTGGCTATAGTTTCCATAAAAAGTAATCGCCTCTCCTCTAATTTCTGGTTTAAGTGTAATAAAAATACCGCTTTCTTTAATATCGATGACCATATCGGTTTCTATGGGGAAACAAAAATCAAAACTTATAGTTTGATTTATTAAATCTAGTTGATTTATATATAATCGTGGGGGAGATTTTTTCCCCTTTGGTAAATAATTTGAAAGAAGTGATATTGTTTTATTCATTTCATTCGCCTTATCTTCAATTCTAGAGGATATACTTGTACACAAACAAGTTTGTGCAGGTAATTTATCAAGTATAGGCTGCTCCCATTGATAGTCGTTAAAGGTTTTTGTTAGTTCAACCTTAAAGGAGTTTAACTCTTCAATTATAGACTTCACTTTGTTTGACTTTCCAAAGAGTAATGCAGTTTTTTCAAGAAATCTGTTTACTGTAAATAAAGCATTTACCTCAACCCTCGTGATATTATTACTCTCTTTAATAAGTCTCCAGTTGTAACGGTATCCGACACCTTCCTTTTTTGGACGTGAAGAAAATGATAAATAATTTTCTTCATAATTTGAAATCTGAGTATCAACATGATTAATTTCTATCAAATGATAAACTAGCCAAGGTGCATTTTGTGTTTTAAAGCGAACTTTATAATCAAATGGCAATAAAGCATAATAAGATATGGTGCATATCAGCATGAATACCCCTAAAACAATAACTGTTTTTTTTCTTCTATTCATTAATTCTATTTTCATTTAATGGATAAAATTGAATTGGTAAATTATTCGTAATGATTAACACGTACTTTTTTTTACCTAAAGTTATGGGTGCTATCCGACGAATGTCCTCATGCAATAAAGAAATTCCCTGATCATTTAGTTTCTCTACGTGATTAATATTCTTCAATAGTAATGGAGGTTGACTTTTCCAAACCCCTTGATAAGGAGGTAAATCAGTTTTTGTCCCAGCAAGCAATAACTGTGATTGATTCTCTGTAGAAAGAATCGAGAGAGTATGAAGTGGACCCCATTGAAAAATTCCATCAAAAGGATGAAATTCAAAGCCTTTAGCTGTTTTTTCAAAATAACCACTTTTCAACTCATCTACTAATAAAAGTTCAGCGTTTTGTAGGGCTTTTTTTCCGAAAGCTTTTTCAATGGAAACACCCGCAAAATCAGCATAGGTGTTAAATCGTTTTCTTATAAAATTCTGTAATTGCTCTTGTAATTTATCTTTACTATCAATGGGGTAATACACTCCTTTTTTGGCCATTGCTAAAATGGTTTCAGCTTGACCATTATTGTCAAAATCAGAACGATACATTTTTAAAGGATAAGTTGTGTCGGCCTTAAAATAAGAATTTAACCCCACGTTACCTACGACAATATCTAGGTCACCGTCTTTATCAATATCAAAGGGAAGAGTGCTTTGCCACAACCCCTTAGGAAATTGAACTAGTTGCTCTTGAGTAACCTCTGTAAAAACTCCATTTTTATTTTGAAACAAACGTGGATAATCCCATTCTGCCACTACCCATAGGTCATAATCTTTATCATCGTCATAATCAATAAAAACTGCATCTGTTACCAAACCTAAAGATTTCATAGTGTTTTGTTGAACTATTTGAAGTTTTCCTTTTTGATTTAATAAAAGATAAGATATTGGACGTTGCCCAAATTCACCACTTACAGCTCGTGAACCAATGAAATAGTCAGGGTCGCCATCAGAATCAATATCTGCTTCTATTATGATTGAACCAGTATGGTAATACTCTGGAAGGACATGGTTTGTTTTAGCGAAATTCCCCAAACCGTCGTTTTTATATAGTCGATCCATTAACTGAGGGGCATTTCCTTTATATTCTCCACCTCCTGAAATCACGAAAAGATCTAAATCACCATCTCCATCGTAATCCGAAAAAAGTGCATCAACGTCCTCAAAAATTCGTTCTTCTTCAAAAAGATTTTGCATTTTTTTGACAAAGCCCTTATTACTTCCGAAGTATAATTGACCAGCTTTCATTTTCGGTCCTCCTATATAAATATCTTCATAACCATCCCCATTTACATCTGCTAATGCAAGAGCAGGACCTTCATTCGTTATTCCATATGGCATGAGTTTTTCACGATTAAACTGTGGAAAATAATTATCCTTGAAAACCGATTTAATGCCAAGTTCCTTTGGGCTCTCAAATAAATTATTCTCAGATACATAATGAGTGGATAAATTTCTTTTGGAATTTTCATACTCTATGACAAAATGGGTATTTACCTCTAACTGAAATAAACGCTGGATATTTCCATCAGGCCAAACAATTTTAACAGAATCAATCGCCGCTTTATTAAGACCAAAATACATTTTAGGCGGAAGACTGGATTGATACCCCCTTGTGGTATGAAGTTGACGATAGTGGGCTTTACCATCGCTGTATACATAAGCTTTAGTCCCTATCCCAAAAGGGTTAAGTTTTTCCCCATTAAACTCAATAGATAAATAATTGTTGCCAATCTCGCTTGCTTTATTTTCCAAAAGAGTTGCAGGACTATTAATATTATTAATAACAATATCCAGGTCTCCATCTTGATCTAAATCTGCGATTGCTGTCCCGTTGCTTAAAGAAGGAACATTTGCCATCCATGTAGATGAACGATCCTCAAATTGTAGGTTTTCACTGCCTTTAAATAACATATTGGGAACCTCGCCAGAAGGCATTTTTTTGAGTACTTTTTCATCTAACAACTTCGTTAATTCTATCTTTGTGCTTATTTCCTCTGAAGACACATACTTAATGTAATCAGCATCATTTGGTCTTTTGAGTATTCCGTTGGAAATGAATAAATCTTGGTAACCATCTAGATCAAAATCTGAAAATAGTGCAGACCAGCTCCAATCTGTAGCCTCTACTCCACTGTATTGAGCAATCTCTAAAAATTTTCCATTCGAACTATTCAATTGAAGATGATTACGAGGGAATTGATCCATGTAACCAAATCTTCTTTTACGGTTTAATATATTTACCGTTATATCTCCCGAAGATTTTTTTAAATTTTCTTCATCTTCTGGAAGCATATCTAATGAGATGATTTCAGGATAACCGTCGTGGTTAATATCTGCGATGTCATTGCCCATAGAAAATTGACTCGTGTTGCTTAGACGAATTTTGGCTTCTTCTTTAAAACTCCCATCTTTTTGGTTAATGTATAGGTAATCGTCTTCAAAAAAATCGTTACTTACATAAATATCATCCCAACCATCTTGATTTACATCTGCAATACTCAAAGCTAAGCCATAACCTGTCCCTTCTTGATTTAATCCTGCTTCGAGTGATACATCAAAAAACCGACCACCTTCGTTTCTGAATAATTTATCCTTACTGAGGTCATTTGAATCGCCATTTCGCTCGAAATTACTATAGTTATTCGCATTATGAAGACCGTGATTAAGCACATATAAATCTAGGTCACCATCTTTATCATAGTCAAAAAAAGCTGTACTAACCGAATGATTTTGAAGGGCTAAACCATACGAGACTGCTTGTTCTTTAAATGTACCATCTTGTTGGTTAATATAAAGTTCGTTATAACCTTTAAGTCCATGAATCCCAGTAACCGCGCATACGTAAATATCTAACCAACCGTCATTATTTATGTCAATCATACTAACACCTGTTTGCCAATCAGATTGACCTTCAATTTTTGCGCTTAAGGTAATATCTTCAAATATTAAATTCCCTTTATTTTTAAAGAGTTTGTTTTTATAACGATTTGAGGTAAAATAAATATCATCTAAACCATCATTATCAATATCACCTATTGCAACACCACCTCCATTGTAAAAGTACATATAGTCAAGGATACTTATTGATGTGTCATCTTTGATTAAATTCTGGAAATCAATTCCTGATTTTTGTTGAGGGATACTTTCAAAGAGATATCCCCCCTTATTGCAAGAAAAAAAGATCAGCAAACTTAGGAATAAAACAATGCAATTAAATTTATTCAAGAGCATAGACTTTAGGTTTTGAATTATTGATTCCAAATATTAATCTATACCGTTCTTCGTGTTTAACCATGGTTAAATCTCGAACTGTACCCCGTAAGCGAAATCCTGATTCCTTGTATGGAACCCATCTAAAATTTCCATCTTTTGATCCCAACAACAACTCGCCATAACCTGCATCAAGTTTACCAAATTGGGGTTTTAGGTTGTCTTCACCACCTGCTAAGACAACATCTATGAATCCATCCTGATTAACATCAATAACATGACCGGTATTAACACTATTCCATTGTACTTGCTCGGGGAGTGGACGAATTGTAAATTGTCCATCAGTTTTCTTAAAAAATACCATCGAACGTGACTCATTCACTTCCTTAACCAACGAGCTTTCAATGAGCTCTTTATCGAAAAGGTCTTTAATGCTTTTTTTGGCATACTCTGTATACTTAAGATTTTCCTTTTTGATTTTTGTGATTTGACTAGCCAATTCATTTCGAATATGAATGGGATAATCTTTCCCATTTTTTTCACGGGTAAAGATTTGATCTAGAGTACCATTTTTATCAAAATCATTAATATAAACCTTCGCCTTACTTTTCATACTTCCCGTGTATACAGAATTGGTTCCTTTATTCCCTAGAATAAAATCTTCTTTCCTATCTTGGTCAAAATCTGCCACAATAATGGTATTCCACCAACCTGATAATTGAGATAAATTTGTTTCAGTTTTTTCCAGATAGAGCCCTTTATTTTCTAATATTACGGGTGACATCCATTCACCTACAACAAGTAAATCTTTTTCTTCATCTCCAGAGAGATTTATCCATTTTGCATCGGTTACCATTCCTAACTCACTCGCTTCATAGCCTTTTAAGCCTGTTACATCTTTGAATGTACCATCACCCAAATTCTCTAATAAAACAGAGCTAGGGTTAATTCCATAGACTCCTATAAGTGAACGATTTCCAACAAAAATATCCAGATCACCGTCTTGGTCCATATCATAAGGAGCTAAAACACTTGTATTAGAAAAATAACTTGGTAATGACTTTTTTACTCTAGAAAATTTACCAGAACCATCATTAAGATAAACACGGTCTTCCAACCATTTTTTGGATCGTGAAGCATCATTTCCGCCAGAGCCGACAATTAAATCTAAGTCTTGATCTTGATCAACGTCTATTAAAATAGCTGCTGTATCCTCATAACCCTTATCGATATTGAAGGAGGGATTGATTGACTCTCGAAATGATCCATCCGGTTTTTGTAAGTATAATTTTGCATCTTCACCCGCAGCATTTCCAATAAAAACATCTTCAAATCCGTCCCCGTTAACATCTCCAACCGCCATTGCAGGCCCTTCTCTTGAAAGCATTTTTGGGACTAATATTTCTTTATTATAGTCAACATAATTGTTTTCGATATGACTAGAGAAATTGGACGAAACATCCTTGAAAAAAGGTTTATTTCCAGTATTACTTTTTTCTTTTCCTTTTTCTAGTACATCTTTTATTGATAGATGCAATGTTTGATTTGAAATAATTGAATACAATCTGCTTTCTTTATCGTTTGGCCATATAACAACTAAAGAGTCAACAAGTTTCCTATTTCCTAATCCAATTGTAGATATATAATCAACAGATGATTGAAATCCTCGTGTAGGGATTAATT
Organism: Flavobacteriaceae bacterium; assembly: GCA_030835845.1. Taxonomy (GTDB): domain Bacteria; phylum Bacteroidota; class Bacteroidia; order Flavobacteriales; family Flavobacteriaceae; genus Arcticimaribacter. Next base: position 10,144 of record JAUROD010000030.1, on the reverse strand, counting down.
CAGAAAATAAAACTTGATTACCTAAATAAGCAGATATTTTAGCTCCTATGGAAAAAGTATTTTCTCCATCACCTTCTAATTGAACCTTAAGGTAATTTGCTCCATTATCAACAGCTTGATTCTGGTAGATCATTGCATTTTGATTCACGTTATTTATAACTAAATCTAAATCTCCGTCATTATCTAGGTCTGCATATGCTGCTCCATTGGAGAAAGTAAGTTCATCAAATCCCCAATTGTTAGATTTATCATTAAAAAAAAGATTACCTGAGTTTTGAAAAGCCTTGTTTTGGATTGGTCTACTTGGCATTTTATTGATGATATTCATCACATCTTCTTTTTTACCGGTTACCACGATTTTTTGAACAACATCATTTGCGAAAAAATTTAAAAAATCTTGATTCGTTAACTCGTGAAATATCCCGTTACAGACAAAAATATCGCGATAGCCGTCGCTGTCCATATCAAATAAAAGGGCTCCCCAACTCCAGTCAGTGGAAGAAACTCCAGCATGGGCTGAAATTTCTGAAAAAGTACCATTGTTATTGTTATACTGTAAGGTGTTTTGCATGTATTGATGATAAAAATCACGACTTTGTTTTAAACGGTACAAGTCAAATCCCTCAAAACTTGTAGTTTCTTTTAATCGCTGATCTTTTTCTGGAAGCATATCTGTGACAAAAACCTCCACATTACCATCATTATTAATATCAGCCATATCAGCTCCCATAGAGAATTGGCTCAGATGATTCATATAGTTTTTTAACTCTTCCTTGTAGGTTCCGTCTTGTTGATTAATGTATAAATAATCTCTTTCGTAGAAATCATTACTAACGTAAATATCTATATAATCGTCTTGATTGATGTCACCCAACGTAACCCCTAAACCAAAACCAATAAGGCTTCCGTATATACCTGATTCCTCAGAAATGTCGGTAAACCTACCACCATCATTACGCAATAAACGGTCTCCTCCTCCTTTAAGAATGTCATTGACTTTCCAATCTTTATCTCTTAATTCTCTTTTGTCGTTGTATTGTAGAGAGGTAACAGGAATAAAACTGTTATTTAATATGTAAACATCAAGATCACCATCCTTGTCATGATCAAAGAAAGCCGCATGCGTTGTTATTCCGCTATCGGCTAAATTATACTCTTCTGCTGACTCTTTGAAAGTACCATCTTTTTGGTTAATGAATAATTCATTGTTTTGTTCTTCTCCTTTTTCTAATCCTGCATTACAAACATAAATATCTAACCAACCGTCTGCATTTATATCTACCATAACGACACCGGTAGACCAAGGTTTTGTCCCTGCAACTCCAGCTTGTTCTGTGATATCTTCAAATTTAAAGTTTCCTTTATTTAGATATAGTTTATTTGCTCCACGATTAATGGTAAAATAAATATCGGATAGGCCATCGTTATTAATGTCAGCAATTCCGACACCCCCTCCATTATAAAAATTACGGTAACGAAACACATTCAGCTCTTTTGTTGATTGGAGTGTGTTTTGATGTTTGATACCTGTTTCCTCTGGGCTTTTCAAAACAAATAAATTTGTTTTATTATTATTACAAGCCGAGATAAAAATGCTTAATATTAGGCTTAATATATACTTTTTCATGCTTATAGAGTGGGAAGTTTTAAGCACAACAATATACAAAATAAAAAGGGTAAATTAATATAATTTACCCTTTCATAAAGTTAACAATTAAAGCTTAGTAACCTATATTCTGTTCTAGATTAGGATTAGAACTTAAGGCTTTAGAAGGTATAGGGAATTTTTCTTTTCCTGTACTAGCTCCACCTTTGTATGTCCAGTTGTCACCGAATTTTCCAAAGCGGATAAGATCTGTACGACGAACATATTCAGTATACAATTCTCTTCCTCTCTCTGCTAATAACATGTCTTCAGTAAACTGATCAGCAGTAATCGTAGAAGCGTTTCGAATAGTTCTCAACTGGTTGAACATCGTTACTTTATCATCAGAAGAACTACCACCTCTGTGAATAGCCTCAATTTTCATCAAGAATGCATCAGCATAACGATATAATATTACTCCATTGTAATAAGAACCGTTTTTTGGGTGATACTTAATTTCACGAATTCCTGTTTCTTCTGTGTTACCAGCAAGTCCAGGAAGATCAGAAGTAAAGCTAAGAGGAGCTCCACCACGAGTTTTTAATGGCGCACCAGCATCATCATACTGTTGTCCAATTAAGAATCCATAACCAAATCCACGTGCTTTATTTGCGATTGCATCAGCATCTGATTCTAGTGGGTTTCCATCGCCTGTTCTAGGAACATATCCACGACGAATATCACGTGCTGTATCTGATGGGTCATATGCGTTAGAACTCGAGCTACCTTCAAAAGAATTATAAAGGTCAGCAATAACAGAATATCCATTCCATCCTCCACCACCATTATCAGCAGCAGTCATGTTATAATGTAAACCGTTCCATGTTTTTTGAGTAGCTTGGAAAGGTGTAGTGAAAATGGTTTCAGAATCACCTGATTTGTCAAAGATTCCAAAGTAATCCGCATCTAAAGCAAATCCTTGAGCTGTAATAGCATCGACTAATGAAATAACTTCAGTCATATCTGAGGCTGAGGCAGTTCCTCCCACCCAAGCGTGCTTGTTTAAAAGAACTTTAGCTTTTAAAAACTGTGCCGCTGTTTTAGAGATACGGTTTGTTCCTTCTTTAATGTTATCGTTAGTTTCCTCACCTGGTGTTAAGTCAGTAAGTACTCCAATAGCTGCATCAAGATCTGAAAGAATTAAATCAATCGCTTCAGCAGATTCTAATACGGTTGGGTAATCACTAGGTGCTGAATTTACATCACGACGGGGAACTTTTCCATACCAATCTACAATTGTTGTCATGTGCATCGCACGAATAAACTTGGCTTGTGCAGAAATTTCTGCACTGATGCCAGAAGTAGCTAATAATTGATCCATTTTATAAACACGTTCGTTTAGACGATCCCAGTTAGCCACTACGTGTGAGTGGGCTGGGTCCCAAGTGTGCTGGTGAAGGGTTCTAAATACCCCGTTATCTCCCCAGTCAGTTCCACGAGTAGGAACTAAAACGTGATCGGCTGATACCTCAGACATTGCATAGAGGTTATCATGATAGGCCCAAATTTGGATATCATTGTATCCAGAATCTAAGGAAGCTGAAGCATCTGTTACTCCTGTAAAACCTCCTGTTTCGCTTGTCTCATTTACAATAGAATCGAATTCCTCGACTTCTAAATTAGTACAAGAAGTAATTGTTATCGCGAAGGATAGTAAGTATAATAATTTTTTCATTTTCTTCTGTTTTTAAAATGTTGCGTTAACACCAAAAGTGATTGTTCTCGCTCTTGGGTATGTTGAATAGTCCAATCCAGCAGATGGCACACCATTGATAGAATTTTGAACGTCAACTTCTGGATCTAAACCACTGTAATCAGTGATTAACAATAAGTTTTGACCTGATGCAGAAATTCTCATGCTGTCGAACACACTAGAAGGTTTTAACTGAACGTTATACCCAATAGAAGCGTTTTGTAAGCGAATGAAATCTGCAGACTCTAAGAAACGTGTAGACACTGATGGAGCATTCGTCCCAGCTTCACCTGAAAATGCAGCATCATAAGTTACGTTACGACCGTTTTTAAGAGATCCAGCAGTAAATAGACCGTTAGCCGTATTGTTATATACATAGTGTCCAAACTGTCCGGTAAAGAAGACATTCATATCCCAGTTTCCAAACGTAAAGTTATTACTAAGACCAGCTACATGTGTTGGTAGTGGGCTTTTGTCTAAGAATTTCTGTCTGTCTTCGTTATAAGCAGCATTCCCCAGATTGTCATACCCAATAAACTCACGTACATAGAATGAGTATAATGGTTGACCTTCAGCAATACGTTGCGCAAAAGCTCCTGTAAGACCTTGACCGCGAATCACACCAGTGTCGAATACTGTAGCTCCTAAACCATTTACAACATTATCGTTGATGGCAATATTAGCGGATAAATCCCATGTCCATGTCTGATTATCGGCAATTGCTAGGTTAAGTGATAATTCATATCCTTCGTTTACAACAACTGCATCTAAGTTAGTCCATACATAAGGACTTGGTGCTGGCTGAGCTGAGAATATTTGTAATAATAAATCATCTGTTTCTTTTTTATAATATTCTGCAGAAGCACTTACACGACCGTTAAAGAATCCAAAATCAAGACCAATGTTGACTTGAGCAGTTTGTTCCCATTTTAATTCAGGGTTTGCAAAGGCAACAACACCTAAACCTGGGTTATTTGGATTAATGTCACCTGCATCGTTAGTTGAAATACCAGCATAACGCTCGCGACTTTGGTATAGGTTGTGAGGAATTTCTTGGTTTCCTGTTATTCCAAAACCAACACGTAGTTTCAAGTTTGAAAAAGCTTCTGGAATAAAGCTTTCCTCAGATAAAATCCATGCTCCAGAAACTGCAGGGAAAAATCCGTATTTATTGTCATCACCAAATTTTGATGATCCATCCAGACGGAACGAAGCGTTAAGTAAATACTTATCACTGATAACTGCGTTAGCACGAGCAAAGAACGATTGAATTTCGTCTACACTTTTACCCCAATTATAAGCCAGAGCACGCATATCAACAGTAGGCGCTGTAAAATTATTAACTGCTGGAGATGGGTTAATAACAGTGTATATACTGTCATTACTGTCATAACCAAAGCTCATGGGTTGACCACTAATATTTGCTAGAGAAGAATCAATTCCCAAATCTAGCACATCTATCATTTCTCTCTCTTCTGTAGCGGTAAATCCGTATCCTGTAGCACCATATCCTTCACCTTCAAATTTTTGATAAGAATATCCTGCAAGAAATTCGATAGATCCGTTGTTAATGTCAAGGTTATAATCCGCTGTCAATTCAAAAAGAGTATTGTCTTGTAGACTCTGTGTTTTGTATGCTCTTCCGTTTCCAAAAACACCAGATCCTGTGTTAAGTAGTCCTGAGAATGCTCCTCTACGATTTCCCTCTGAACTGTCAAAACCAAAGTTAGCTTTTACAAAAAAGTTATCTGCAATATCGTATTGAGCGGAAAGATTAATCAATGTACGATTCGTCTTCTCTTCGTCGTAGTAATACTCTAAAATAGAGTTAGGGTTTAAGTTTGTATTGCTGTATTGGCTCCCTGGCTCAGAGTTCCAAGTCGGATTAGCCATAATCATTGCACCAATCAAATCTCCTTCAAATCCAACAGTTGATGAAATCAATGGTGATTCATTGTCTACTGTAGAGTAAGTTAAATGTCCATCAACACGTAATTTATCGTTCAAGAAGCGGTGTGTAGCGTTTAAACGAGCAGATACCCTTGTAAGTGAAGAGTTTTGAACTATACCATTTTGATCATCGACACTTAATGAAGCTCTATAGTTCCCACCTTCATAACTATTAGAAAAAGTTAAATTATGGTTTTGAGACAATGATGTTCTTAAAACCTCATCTTGCCAGTCAGTGTCTGCGCCATAGTCTTGTTCAGCTAAAATAGCCGAAGGTAATACAGTTGCAGACTGATTAAGCGCCACTACTCTATCTAAGAACTGATCTCTATCTAAAAGATCATAACGGTCAGCAGCTGAAGAAAAACTGAAGTTAGAAGAATACTCAAACTTTTCGCTTGCTCCCTGTCCACTTTTAGTTGTAATTAAGATTACCCCATTAGCACCTCGAGATCCGTAAATCGCAGTAGCTGAAGCGTCTTTTAAGATATCTATACGCTCTATGTCGTTCGGGTTTAAGAAATTCAAAGGGTTTTTAGGTTCGTTTGTTCCACGACCTACATCAACCATTGCTCCATTAGTAGCCCCACCTGATAAAGGTATTCCGTCAACAACAAATAATGGATTATTTCCTGAACGAGCAGATGAAGTACCTCGAATACGGATATTTACACCCGCACCAGGCTCACCACTGGAATTTACAATTTGCACCCCTGCTGTTTTACCTTGAATCAGTTGTTCTGGAGAGGAAATTATCCCTCCGTTGAATTCATCTGACTTTATACTTACAATTGCACCTGTTGCATTACGCTTTGAGGTTTGACCGTAACCGGTCAATACAACCTCGTCAAGTTCATTGTCTGATGCAAGTGAAATTGTGATTTGATCTTGTCCGTTTACAGCTACTTCTTGAGTTGTAAATCCTACAAATGAAATCACAAGCGTGTCATCACCACTTGCAGCTATTGTAAAGTTTCCATCAAAATCGGTTGTTGTACCGTTTGATGTTCCTTTAACAACAACAGTTGCCCCTGGAAGAGGCCCATCTTCGCTCGTTACAGTTCCAGAAACTGATTGAGCATACAATCCCATCCCCGCTAATAGAAATAGCGCAGACAAAACTGTCTTGAATTGAAATGTTTTCATTCTTTGTTTGTTTAGTTAATTGAGTTTAATAGTAATATCCTATTCAACGAAATTATAATAAGCACTCAATAAACCGTCATGATATGTTAAAAAAATTAACACTTTTGATCGAAAACGTTTTCGAATTATCTTTTTCTTTCTTAAATTGGCTTTAAATTAGATGATTTGAAAAATTTAAGGTTAACAGATATCGCTAGTGAATTAAATTTATCGGTCACAACCGTATCAAAAGCATTAAAAAACTATCCTGACGTAAGTAATAAAACTAAAAAAAGAGTAAAAGAATACGCTCAAAAAATGAATTTTAAGCCCAATTCTTTTGCTGCTTATTTACGTACACAAGAGTCTAAAATTATCGGTGTAGTAATCCCCCGTCTTAATCACTTTTTTTTTAGCGATATAATTAAAGGAATTATAAAAGCTGCTGAAAAAGAAAGTTATATGGTAATTGTACTAAGCTCCGAAGAATCGTATGAACTGGAGTGCAAACAAGTAAATCGTTTGATACAACACAATGTGGATGGTATACTATTGTCAATAGCTGATTCTACCCATGATGTAAGTCATCTTTCTCAACTCATTGAGCAAAAAATACCACTTGTAATGTTTGATAAATATTCAAAACTTACCACTTGTTCAACAGTAGTAATAAATGATCAAGATGCCGCGTTTAGAGCAGTAGAACATCTCATCAAAAAAGGGAGGCGCAATATTGCACATTTTAGAGGACCCCTTCTTCCCCAAAATTCAATTGATCGGTTTTTAGGATTTAGAAGAGCATTAGATGAATATGGTCTAAAATATCGTAAAGAATGGGTTTTTACTTGTGATGAAATTTCAAGTGAGGAGGGATATCGATACACCGAGGAGATTCTAAAATCTCACCCTGAAATTGACGCGATTTTTGCCGTCGCAGATATGCCTGCAGTTGGGGCCATTAAATGTTTAAATACTCACAATATACCAATTCCAGAGAGGATTGCAGTTATGGGCTTTAGTAACTGGAAAATTTCAGAACTCATTACACCTAGCTTGAGCACAATTGATCAACCGGGAAGCCTAATGGGTCAAAAAGCATTTGAAATTTTTTATGAGGAACTGCAAAATAAGAAAAAAAACATTCCAATTAAACATCAACAAATCACATTAAATACGGACTTGATAGAACGAGAATCTACAAATTAATTCATTTTTAAAAACTGGATATTTCGTTTTAAACCTTCATACTTTGTTCTTTTGACTGCACTTTTAGGAAATACTTTTTTAAATGTTTCCTCTGTTAATTCAATCCAATCTTTTTTTGTAAAATCAATTAACTCTCCAGTTGGATCAAAGGCTTTTTCGTCATGTGCTTTTGCAAATCTATTCCAAGGGCATACCGTTTGACAAATATCACAACCAAACATCCAATTTTCCATCTTTCCAACAAAGAAGTCAGGAATCGCATCTTTTAATTCAATTGTTGCATATGAAATACATTTACTACCGTCTATTTCATAGGGTGCAGTCAAGGCATCTGTGGGACATGCGTCAATACATGCTGTACAACTCCCACAATGATCTGCGACTGGTAAATCATAAGCAAGCTCAAGGTCAATGATTAATTCGGCTATGAAAAAAAAAGAACCAACTTGTTTGGAAATAAGATTTGTGTTTTTTCCAACCCAGCCTAAACCTGCTTTTTCTGCCCATGCCTTGTCCATAACTGGAGCAGAATCAACAAAAACTCGTCCTTCAATGTCACCTATTTCGTACCGTAATCGCTCCAATAATTGATTCAATTTATCTTTAATTACCAAATGGTAATCTTTTCCAAATGCATAAGAGGATATTTTAGGTGCTTCAGGGTCTTTTTGAGTTGTCTCAGAATGATAATTTAATAACAATGAAATTACACTTTTGGCGCCTGGAACAAGTATGGTCGGATCAAGTCTTTTGTCAAAATGGTTTTCCATATAACTCATTTTTCCGTGACGACCTTCTTTCAACCACTGTTCTAATTTTGGTGCTTGATCTTCTAAAAAACCTGCAGGTGAAATTCCACAAGATAAGAACCCAAGTTCTTTAGCTTCTTTTTTGATAAATTCCGAATACTCTAATTGTTTTTCCACTACCTAAGCTTTTGTCAGAACAGACCACCCTGACTCCCCTTAATTCTACCTAAATGCGTGTAGGCTAATTCAGTAACTTCTCTTCCCCTTGGGGTGCGAACTATAAAGCCTTGCTGAATTAAAAAAGGTTCATAAACTTCTTCGATTGTTTCACCGTTTTCAGAAACTGCAGTAGCTAATGTGGTAATCCCTACTGGACCTCCTTTAAATTTGTCAATTAATGTGGTTAAGATTTTATTATCCATTTCATCTAATCCATGTGTATCAACTTGCAAAGCGTTCAAACCATATTTGGTAATGTCTAAGTCAATTGAACCACTTCCTTTGATCTGAGCAAAATCACGAATTCTACGTAATAAACCATTGGCTATTCGGGGTGTTCCTCTACTTCTACCTGCGATTTCTATTGCAGCATCTTGGTCAATTGGAACATTTAAAATTGCTGCACTTCGTGTTATTATAGTTGATAATAATTCTGTTGAATAATATTGTAAGCGACTACTAATTCCAAAGCGTGCTCGCATTGGTGCTGTAAGTAATCCCGAACGTGTTGTTGCTCCAACAAGTGTAAAGGGATTTAGATTGATTTGAACTGTCCGAGCATTCGGACCAGATTCAATCATAATATCGATTTTATAGTCTTCCATAGCAGAGTATAAATACTCTTCAACAATAGGGCTAAGCCGATGAATTTCATCAATGAAGAGAATGTCTCTTGGCTGGAGGTTTGTTAATAATCCAGCTAGATCACCAGGTTTGTCAAGTACTGGTCCTGAAGTCATTTTAATTCCTGCCAGTAGCTCATTTGCTAAAATATAGGCAAGGGTTGTCTTTCCTAATCCAGGAGGTCCATGAAATAAGGTATGGTCCAAAGCTTCTTCTCTTTGATTTGCAGCAGCAACAAATATTTTAAGGTTTTCTAATATTGTGTCTTGACCAGCAAAGTCATCAAAACTAATCGGTCTCAAAGCACGATCAATATCTTTTTCTTCTGGAGAAAGATGGTCGTATGTGGGATCAAGATTTTCGTTCATTACTACAAATATAGTTGAACCAAATAAAAAAAGAGGTCATAAGACCTCTTTACTATATTTTTGAGATAAGAAATTAATGTTGTAACTCTTCCTCTCCTTCTTTCAGTGGAACTACTTGAGACACCCAATCTTCTTCTTGACCAGGTTTTGAATAATCATAAGCCCAACGGTGTACATGAGGAATTTCACCTTCCCAGTTTCCATGAATATGCTTAACTGGTGCTGTCCACTCTAGGGTGTTTGAGCGCCATGGGTTTTGCTCAGCTTCTTTACCATAGAAAATACTATGGATAAAGTTGTATAGGAATACTAACTGTGCGGCTCCAGCGATAAAGGCAAAAACTGAAATTACGACATTAATGTCTGCGATGTCATCAAAATATGGGAATGCTGTGTTTGTATAATAACGTCTTGGAAGACCGGCCATTCCGATAAAGTGCATTGGGAAAAACACACCGTAAGCACAAACAGCAGTTACCCAAAAGTGAATATATCCAAGGTTTTTATTTAGCATTCTACCAAACATTTTTGGGAACCAATGATAGACCCCTGCAAATAATCCATA
>JAUROD010000029.1 GCA_030835845.1 Flavobacteriaceae bacterium | reverse complement strand
AATTACAGCCAATAAGAATGAACAGCAATGTCCCTTTAGCCGAACGAATGCGCCCTTTGCAACTCTCAGATTATGTAGGGCAAGGTCATTTGGTAGGAAAAGAAGGTGCATTGACACAAATGATTAAGAGTGGCAACCTTCCTTCTTTGCTATTTTGGGGGCCTCCAGGTACAGGAAAAACCACGTTAGCTACACTTATTGCCAAAGAACATGAAAGACCGTTTTATAGTCTCTCTGCTATTTATTCGGGAGTAAAAGAAGTAAGAGAGGTTATCGAAAAGGCAAAAAAAGGTGGTGGATTATTTACTCAGAAAGGTCCAATTCTTTTTATTGATGAAATTCATCGATTTAGCAAGTCTCAACAGGACTCTCTTTTAGGTGCTGTGGAAAAAGGGTACGTAACACTAATCGGTGCTACAACTGAAAACCCAAGTTTTGAAGTGATTAATGCACTTTTATCCCGTTGCCAAGTTTTTACACTTGAACCACTTAAAAAAAATGATTTAAATGAGCTTTTATCTCGAGCCCTATCCAGGGATATCGTTCTTAAGGAACTTGATATTGAACTAAAAGAAAAAGAAGCAATACTAAGTCTTTCGGGAGGTGATGCAAGAAAACTTTTGTCTTTACTTGAATTAGTCGTTCTTTCAGCTACAGATAAAAAACTTATTATTACGGATGAGTATGTATTAAAACAAGCTCAAACAAACACTGTACTGTTTGATAAAAATGGGGAAATCCATTATGACATCGCATCTGCATTTATAAAATCTATCCGCGGGAGTGACCCAAATGCTGCTGTATATTGGTTAGCACGACTTATCGAGGGGGGTGAAGATGTTAAATTTATAGCAAGAAGAATGTTAATTGCTGCATCTGAAGACATAGGTAATGCAAATCCAACAGCCTTGGTTTTAGCAAATAATACCTTTCAAGCAGTTACTGCAATTGGATATCCGGAGGCACGTATAATTTTGAGTCAATGTGCCGTATATTTAGCTTGTAGCCCCAAAAGTAATGCTTCGTATAAAGCCATAGATGTGAGTTTAGCCAAAGTAAGGGAAACTGGAAATCTAGGTGTTCCCCTTCATCTACGTAATGCACCTACCCAATTAATGAAAGATCTTGACTATGGAAAGGGGTACGAATATGCGCATGACAATTCAAATAATTTTGTTGACCAAGAATATTTACCAGAGGAATTAAAGGGAACTACCTTGTATCAACCCGGAGATAATCCAAAAGAAAAGCAATTCAGAGAGCAGCTTAAACGAAATTGGAAGGAAAAGTATGGTTATTAGATTTTTTTCCAAAAAGATGGACTAAAAATAATCAAAACAGTAAAAAGTTCTAAACGACCAATCAACATCAAAAAAGAAGCCCAAAGTTTTGCAGCATCTGACATGTTATAAAATGATGATGATGGTCCAAACTCTCCTAATGCAGGACCAACATTACCTAATGAAGAAGCTGATACTCCAATCGCTGACATAAAATCAAGACCAAGTAATCCAAAACCCAAAGAACCTATGATAAAGGAAAGCATATAGAGAATAAAAAAGCCATATAGATTATGAATGACATTTTCCTGAACCACAGACTGATTATACCTAACTTGTAAAACCGCATTAGGATGTAATGCTCGCTTAAACTCAAGCAAACCACTTTTAATCATTAGATAATGACGGACTCCTTTCACTCCTCCCGAAGTAGAACCTGCAGAACCTCCCATAAACATAAGCCCAAAAAAGACAATTGTTAAGAAAGAAGACCAAACAGTAAAATCAGCTGTCACAAATCCTGTTGTAGTGACTACTGCTATTACTTGAAAAAAAGCATGTCTAAATACACTTTCGACCTCACCGAAAACAATAGGGTGATCAAAACTACTTTGGGTGATATCGACGGTATAGTATAAAATAAACCCTACAACAATCGATGCACTTAGAATCATTATGCTAAAAAATCGAAATTCTTCGTCTCGAATGATTTTTTTAAACTTTGCAGTAAAAGCAAAATAGCTCATTACAAAATTTACTCCAGCCAAAAACATAAAAATAATAATGATATATTGGATAATTGGCTGAGCATTCCAATGGGCGATACTAGCATTTTTAGTTGAAAAACCACCTGTAGAAACAGTACTCATTGCATGATTAATTGCATCGAAAAAGCTCATTCCCGCAATCCACAAAAGAATTGTTTCTATTAGAGTATAGCCTACATAAATAAACCAAAGACGTTTGGCAGTATCTGTAATTCTGGGATGTAGCTTGTCGCTACTGGGGCCAGGTGCTTCTGCAGTAAAAAGCTGCATCCCTCCTATTCCTAATAATGGTAAAATAGCTATGGCGAGAACGATAATCCCCATCCCTCCAATCCAGTGGGTTGTACTTCTCCAAAAAAGAACACCCTTTGGAACACTTTCAATATCTGCTAGTACAGAAGATCCTGTTGTTGTATACCCTGACATAGTTTCAAAAAAAGCACTGAAAAAGTCGGAAAATACATTGGTGAATAAATAGGGTAACATTCCAGAAAGAGTCATTAACAACCATCCCAATGTTACAATCAGATAACCCTCTCTTTTATTAATTTGTTTGGTATGATTTCGTGTAATTAACATTAAGATTATTCCAACAAGTAATGTCAACAAAGAGGCTAAAGTAAGCTCAAAACTTTTCCCATCCTTTGTAAGCATACTTACAAAAGAAGAAAGTAACATGAATCCACCATTAAACAGGAGAAGAACCCCCATCAAATAGCATATAATTTCACTGTTTAGCTTGTGCATTGTTTAGAGAAATAAACTTTCTATTTTTGATAATGCTCTGGGAAGGCTACACACTACAACTCTGTCTCCAGCTTCTATACGATAATCTCCTAACGCAATTATACCTTGACCATCTTTAATCACACCTCCTATGGTAGCTGAACGAGGAAAGTCAATATCTTTTATAATCATACCATTAACCTTTGAATTAGGTTTAACAACAAATTCTAAAATCTCCGCATTCAAGTTGTTGAGTGTAGTCATATCAACTACTTCTCCACGACGAATATATCTGAAAATTGTATTTGCTGTAAGAAGTTTTTTGTTTATTAATGTATCAATTCCAATAGACTGTGAAAGTTGGAAGTAATCCATATTTTCGACCAATGCAATTGCCTTTTTAACATTTTTCGATTTGGCCATCAAGCAAGACATGATATTTGTTTCTGAATTTTCAGTAACACATATAAATGCATCCATAGAACCTAAACCTTCTTCTTCTAATAATTCAACATTTCTCCCATCACCTTGAATCACCATAACATCTGGTAATTGATCGGCTAGATCAAAAGCTTTAATTTTATTTTGTTCAACAAGTATGACATTAAACCCTTCTTCAGATAGGGCCTTTGCCGTGCTAAACCCGATTTTTCCTCCTCCAAGAATCATTACGTTTTTGATCACTTCTTTACTTTTCCCTGTCAATCGATAAAGCTCCTCTACTCCTTCTTTAAGGGTAATGAAATAAACTAAATCATGAGCTTCAAAAGCAGTATCTCCTCTGGGAACTATCGTGTATTGCGTTCCTTTTCGTTGAAGTGCAATAGGCATGAAATGAATATCAGGAAAAATTTTAGCAGCTTCCTTTACTGTTTTACCTACAAAAGGGACTGATTCCTCTAAAGTTGTCCCTACAAGGGTAAGCGCTCCTTCCTCAAATTCATAACTATCACTAAATGCAGATTGATCTAATAACTGTAGAATTTCTGCTGACGCTAAATCCTCAGGAGAGATTAATTCATCAATTCCTAGGTCTGAAAAACTAATTTCTCCATTATTATTAATAAACTCCGTACTTGAAATACGAGCGATTGTTTTTTGACATCCAAGTTGTTTAGCAATTGCACATATTGTTATGTTACTCGCTTCATGTTCAGTTACAGCAATAAAAAGCTCTGCTGAGGAAACATTTGCTTCTTTCATTACCTTAAGTGATGATCCATCTCCTTTAAGTACCTTAATGTCTAAATGATTTTCAGCGTAATTAAGACGTTCTCTATCGGTGTCAATTAGTGTAATATCCTGAGACTCATAGGATAATAACTTAGCTAAGTGAAATCCAACTTCACCTGCACCTGCAATGATTATTTTCATCTGATTTGTTAAAATCTAGTACAAATATAGGAAAACTTTAGTGGTGGAAGATCGATAATAAATGGATGATTTAATATGAAAGGAAAAAGGCTTGTTTTATCTTTGCGAAGTATGAAAGATAACATTTCACCCTACAAGAATAAAAAACAATCAAAAAAAGAGCAAGTCACACAAATGTTTGACGGAATTTCTCCACAATACGATGCTCTCAATCGTGTTATTTCTCTCGGTATTGATCTAAAATGGAGGAAACGACTCGTTGCTATGGCAGAAAAAGTTAGTCCAAAAACAATTCTTGACGTAGCTACAGGAACAGGAGACCTAGCAATTGCACTAAAAAAAACAAAAGCCATTAAAATAGTTGGACTGGATATTTCGCCAGGAATGTTAGAAGTCGGAAAACAGAAAGTAAATAAACTAGCTTTAGAAAAAACGATTGAAATGGTTCTTGGTGACAGTGAAAACCTTCAGTATGAGGAAGATTTTTTTGATGTTGTCACTGTAGCTTTTGGAGTACGAAATTTCGAAAATTTAGAAAAAGGGCTTCACGAAATTTATAGAGTACTTCGACCTGGAGGGCAATTACTTATCCTGGAAACTGCTGTACCAAACAAATTTCCTTTTAAACAAGGATATAAACTATACAGTTCGTTATTTGTTCCTCTTATTGGGAAACTATTTACTAAAGATCAATCCGCCTATCAATATTTATCTGATTCGGCAGCAATTTTTCCTCACGGAAAAAACTTCAACAATATTTTAAAGAAAATTGGGTTTAAAGATGTGAAGGATAATCCGCAAACTTTAGGGGTTGCCTCAATTTACTGTGCTACAAAATAGAAAAACATTAGCTGGAATTTTCTTTTTCCTGATTCATTTAATCGGAAATGATAGCCTTTACGCACAATCCAATTACATTCAGAATAAATTTGAAAACCTTCAAGACTTTGATAACCAAACTCTTCATTACGGTTACTTCTTTGGATTTAGTAGCTTTGGATATGAATTTGATTATTCTGGAAAATACTTCTCAGTATTGAGTCTCTCAAATATAGATGTTCAAAAAAATATTGGTTTTAATGTTGGACTTATTGGCGATTTGAGAATTCATAAGAATATTAACTTACGTCTTGAGCCGGGTTTGTATTCCTCCCAAAGAAATCTCTTATATCCTATTCAACCAGGGATATTAAGTTCTCAAACTAGAAGAGAAGTGAAATCAACATATATTCATATTCCCTTGCTTATAAAACTAAGTGCTGATCGAATAAACAATTGGAAACCTTATGCTGTTGGTGGAGTTTCAACCTCATTCAATTTATCAAGTAATGAAAAAAAATTGGATGATAATAGCTCAGGTGTATTCCGTGTAAAAACTCAAACCCTGAATTATGAAATTGGACTTGGAGTTGATTTCTACCTTCCCTATTTTAAGTTCTCTCCGTCTATTCGTGGAATTTTTTCTTTGCAAAATGAATTAATTCCCGACTCATCTGTAAGTAGTCCATGGACTTCAAACATTACTAGCCTAGTAAACAGAGGGTTGGTTTTAAATTTAACTTTCGAGTAGTTTAACGACACATCTCTGATAGTATGATTCCAGCTGCAATAGAGACATTTAAACTTTCAGGTCCATTTTCTGATTTTTTTGGGATCGTAATTCTATGTTGTATCAAATTAGTTATTTCTGGAGAAATCCCATGTGCTTCACTTCCAAATATCAAAAGTGTATCTGAAGAAAATTTAGTCTCATAAATTGAGTTGCCCTCGAGCAAAGTCCCATAAACTTGAGCGTCGTAAGTTTTTATATAGTCATTCAATTCGGTATAATGACACCTTACCCGAGCTAATGATCCCATTGCAGCTTGAACTACTTTGGGATTATAGCAATCAACTGTATCATTTGAACAAATAATATGGTTTATCCCATACCAATCACAAAGACGGATAATTGTTCCTAAATTTCCAGGGTCTCTAACTTGATCTAAACCGATCAATCTACCCTTATCAGGTAAATTCGAATGAATATCTGGTGAAAAAGTAGCCAATAAAGGTGACGGATTTTTGAGTTGACTAATTCGATTCATTTCTTTAATTGAAATATGAATACTGTCAATTTTATCAATATTTTCTGTTGAAAATAAATGGGTTGGAACGTATCCTTCATCTAAGTAAGCAGACACATTTTTAATTCCCTCTACAACAAAAAGCTGATGTGCTTTACGATTCTTTTTCAATCCAAGTCCTTGTATTAGCTTTTGCTCAATATTTGTAATCATAAATGATGTATTTTTGTGTAAATTCTTCCCACATTGAAGTTAACCCAGACAAAAATACTGATAATCTTAACGCTAAGCATCATAGCGCAAAGTTGTAGTAGTGTAAAAAACCTGGAGGAGGGTCAGCAACTTGTAGTAAATGAGGTTTTTGTTAAAAATAAACAAAATGCTCAACAAGAGCCAATTTCAATCTTGTCAAACACTCCGGTAAATAAAAAAATATTCGGAATTCCAATTGAGTTGCATCTTTATAATTTAGCAACCGTGAACCCTGAACGAAAATTTAACCAGTGGCTAAATAAACGTCCAAAAAGAAAAAAACGATTGGAAAAATGGCTTTCACCAAAACAAGTCAATCAATTGAAAAAGTATAAGCTAAACTTCAATCAATGGTTAAAAAAAACAGGAGAGGCTCCCTCCCTTGTTGAAGAAATTAAAATAAATGAAACTGAAGCAAGACTAAAGCAATACTATCAAAATCTAGGGTACTTTACTACCAAAACTTCAACTAAAATAGATTCAATCTCTCCGAATAAAGCTTCAATTACTTACAATATTGAAACAGGACCTGAATTTACATTGGGAGAAATTTCTAGGGTAATTGCTTCAAAAGATATTGATTCACTTTACCTAGCCAACAAAGAGTTTAGTTTTATAAATGAAGGGGAACCTTTTGTTGTTGAAAAATTTGATGATGAGCGCGAAAGGTTAATAAATTTATTTAGAGACAACGGGATTTATAATTTTCAGCAAAGAAGTATACGTTTTAAAGCGTTTCGTGATACACTTGCTCAAGACACACTAGTACCAGTAGTAATCGAAATTAAAAATGCTCAAGAACGAATTCAAGACAGCTTAAAAGAGGTGCCCTATCTCTCTCAGAAAATT
Organism: Flavobacteriaceae bacterium; assembly: GCA_030835845.1. Lineage (GTDB taxonomy): Bacteria > Bacteroidota > Bacteroidia > Flavobacteriales > Flavobacteriaceae > Arcticimaribacter. Next base: position 15,316 of record JAUROD010000029.1, on the reverse strand, counting down.
AATTCAGTATCGGTCTTTATACAAAATCCTGAACAAGATCTATCTACTTTCACAGACAGCATCAATTTCAAAAATTATCAACTTTATTCAATTGGTAAATTAAAATACAATCCTCAAATTCTTGTTGAAGGAATCACAATAAAAGAAGGTATGCCCTATAGCTATACAGACAGAAACACCACATACCGTTATTTCAACGATTTACAAAATTTCAAGTATCCTACAATTGTCTATACTCCTACAAAACAAGACAGTACCTCTTTGGATGCCTCTATTTATTTGAGCCCCAAGGAACGTTTTTCTCTAGGTTTTGATGCAGACGTATCTCATTCGAACATTCAAGATATTGGAATCACTCTGGGAAGTTCAATCATTAGCAGAAATTTACTTCGTGAAGCGGAAGTCCTTGAATTTGGGGTTAAGGGAACTGTTGGATCTTCCCGTGATGTTGCGGAACAAAAAAGTAGCTTTTTTAATTTATTTGAAATTGGCGGTAATCTTAGTCTACGTATTCCTCGTTTAGTTGCTCCAAACTTCATCAAACGTGGTTTTCAAAATGCATACAATACAAAAACCAACATTTCATTAGGCGTCTCTTTTCAAGAGAACATTGGATTGGATCGTCAGAACTTTACTTGGAACTTTGAGTACAATTGGAAGACAAACCCAAAATATACCTACAATTTTAAATTGGTCGACATTGAGTTTGTTAATAATAATGCGATCACAAATTACTTCAACGTTTACAGAAATTCCTACGAAAGACTTAATTCAGTAGCAAACCTAATTCCAAACAACACTTACCTTAATCAAGAAGGAAATTTAGATATTCCCATAAATACGGATGCTTTTATTCAAGCTGTTCTTGAGGGTCAAACCAGCATCAATCCTGAAGATGAAGCATATACTCAAGTTTCAACAATAAATGAAAGAAAACAACGATTAACAGCCAATAACTTTATCATTGGATCATCGCTTACATTTTTAAAAAATACACAACAAAACCTGTTGGACGAGAGTTTCTCTCAATTTCGTTTTAAATTAGAATTGGTTGGGAATTTTATTAATTCTCTAATGAAAGGTGCTGGGGTAAAAGTCAATGAAAATGGAAATCGTGAGATTTTTAATTTAGCTCCTTCACAATATGTAAAAACAGAATTCAACTATATAAAACATTGGCAATTAGGTAGAGAACACATTTTAGCATTCCGCAGCTTTGGGGGAATTGCAATTCCGTACGGGAATGCAAACAGTATTCCATTTACCCGCTCATACTACGCTGGAGGTTCAAATGATAATCGTGCATGGAAAGCCTATAAATTAGGGCCTGGTTCAAGTAACGAATTAAATGAATTTAACGAAGCTAACTTGAAACTAGCATTTAACATCGAATATCGTTTTCCCTTGGTGGGTCCTTTTAAAGGAGCACTTTTTATAGACAGTGGTAACATTTGGAATATTTATAATAATGTCTCTGATGCTTCTCAAAATCTTTCCTCTTTTGAGGATTTAAAACAGCTTGCTGTCGGGACAGGGTTTGGGATTAGATATGATTTTGACTATTTTGTATTTAGACTCGATACAGCATTTAAAACTTATGATCCTTCTATGCCTCAAGAAAATAGATGGGGATCACAAATTGCTCTAAAAAAAGCTGTATTTAATATAGGAATCAACTATCCGTTTTAGTGGTTTTTTGTTATTTTTGCACCGAAACAAAACCAATTATGAATTCAAATTTACCCAAAGGAGTAGTCACCGGTCGTGACGTACAGACTATTTTTCAGTTTGCTAAACAAAACCAATTTGCACTTCCCGCTGTTAACGTAATAGGAAATAACTCGGTAAACACAGTGCTTGAAACAGCTGCTGAGTTAAATAGCCCTGTTATAATTCAGTTTTCTAACGGTGGTGCGCAGTTTAATGCAGGTAAATCACTTGATAACTCAAATCAACAAGCTGCAATTGCTGGAGCAGTAGCAGGAGCTAAACATATACATGAATTGGCTGAATTATACGGTGCTACAGTGATTTTAAATACAGATCATTGTGCTAAAAAATTACTCCCTTGGATTGACGGATTACTTGATGCAGGTGAGAAGTTTTATCAAGAAACAGGAAAACCTCTTTATAGTTCTCACATGATTGATTTGTCTGAAGAGCCACTTGAAGAAAACATTGCATTGTGCAAAACCTATTTAGAAAGAATGTCCAAAATGGATATGACCCTAGAAATTGAATTAGGAATTACTGGTGGTGAAGAAGATGGAGTAGATAATAGTGATGTGGATGTATCTAAATTGTATACCCAACCCGAAGAGGTTGCATATGCATACGAACAACTCATGAAAGTGAGTAACCAATTTACAGTTGCAGCAGCTTTTGGAAATGTTCATGGTGTTTATAAACCTGGGAACGTAAAACTTACACCAAAAATTTTAAAAAACTCACAAGAGTATATCAGTGAGAAATATGGTGTTCCAACCAATACAGTTGATTTTGTTTTTCACGGTGGATCAGGCTCAACAGTTGAAGAAATTCGAGAAGCAATTGGCTATGGTGTGATTAAAATGAATATTGATACTGACCTTCAATATGCATTTACTGAAGGAATCAGAGACTATATGAACGATAAAATTGACTATCTTAAAACACAAATTGGTAACCCAGAAGGTAGCGATCAGCCTAACAAAAAATACTATGATCCAAGAAAATGGTTGCGTCTAGGAGAAGAGACTTTCAAACAAAGATTGATAAAAGCGTTTGAAGATTTAAACAATATAAATACCTTAGCTTAATATAACCTAGGTATATGAGTTGGTTCAAACGAAGTGAAAAGGGTATTCAAACCCGAACAGAAGAAAAGAAAGATATCCCTAAGGGCTTGTGGTACAAGACTCCAACAGGGAAAATCATTGAAACAAAAGAGTTAGCTGAAAACTTTTATGTCAGTCCTGAAGACGAATATCACGTGCGTATTGGCAGCAAAGAATACTTCGAAATTCTTTTTGATGATAACAATTTCAAGGAAATTAATTCAAACATTACATCTAAAGACTTCTTAAAGTTTACTGACACGAAAAAATACAGTGATCGACTTACTGAAGTGACAAAAAAGACAAACTTAAATGATGCAATCCGAACTGCAGTTGGGAAATCAAAAGGAAAGAATATGGTCATTTGTAGTATGGATTTCAAATTTATCGGTGGTTCTATGGGTTCTGTAGTAGGAGAAAAAATTGCTCGTGCAATAGATTATGCCATAGAAAAAAAATTACCTGTTGTAATTATTTCTAAATCAGGTGGTGCCCGAATGATGGAAGGAGCCTTTTCATTGATGCAACTTGCTAAAACAAGTGCAAAACTGAATAAACTATCTGAATCAAAATTACCTTACATTTCACTGTGTACAGACCCAACAACTGGAGGAACAACTGCATCCTTTGCTATGCTTGGTGATATAAATATTGCAGAACCTGGTGCTTTAATTGCCTTTGCTGGTCCAAGGGTTGTAAAAGATACTACAGGAAAAGATTTACCTGACGGATTTCAAAAAAGTGAATTTTTACTTGAAAAAGGATTTTTGGATTTCATTTCGCACAGAAAGAACTTAAAAGACAAAATCAATCTTTATATTGATTTAATTCTAAATCAGCCGATAAGAAAATAAAAGGCAGGTTTATAAATTAAATAAATTAATCTATATTTGCACCGCTTTAATTAGCAACTACATAACAATCATTGAAATAATATTTGCATGTACCTAACAAAAGAAACAAAAGAGAAAATTTTCGCTGAACACGGAAAATCAACTACTGATACAGGTTCAGCTGAAGGGCAAATTGCCTTATTTTCTCATCGAATTGACCACCTTTCTAGCCACCTTAAAAACAATCGTAAGGATTATAACACCGAGCGTTCGTTGGTAAAGTTAGTTGGAAAACGAAGAAGCCTTTTAGATTACCTAAAGGCAAAAGATATTGATCGCTACCGTGCCATTATCAAAAAACTTGGTTTAAGAAAATAAATCAAGTACACTTTTATCGGACAACTGAAAAAAGCTGAATCCTAGTTTTTCATTGGCAACCTACAAGCACAACACAACAACATTTAGGTTTAATTAAAATGAAAAAAAATGATTCCAAAAACTTTTACCGAGGAAATTAAACTCTCCAATGGGAGAACAATTACCCTTGAAACAGGAAAATTAGCAAAACAAGCCGACGGATCTGTCGTTGTACGCTCAGGTGACTGTATGTTACTGGCTACAGCTGTGTCTGCTCGAAAAGCTAGTCCTGTAGATTTTTTACCCCTAACGGTGGATTACCGTGAGAAATTTGCTGCTGCAGGAAGATTTCCTGGTGGCTTTTTTAAACGTGAAGCTCGTCCTAGCAATGAAGAAATTCTCACTATGCGTCTTGTCGATCGTGTATTGCGACCCTTGTTTCCAAAAGACTATCATGCCGAAACTCAGGTGATGATTCAACTTATGTCACACGATGAAAATGTGAAGCCTGATGCATTAGCTGGTCTAGCTGCTTCTGCTGCTATTCATTTATCTGATATGCCATTCGAGTACCCAATCTCAGAAGTACGTGTTGGACGAATCAATGGTGAATTTATCATCAACCCAAGTTCAGCTGAATTATTAGAATCTGATATAGATATTATGATTGGTGCTAGTCAAGATTCAGTCGCAATGGTAGAAGGTGAATTCGATGAAATTTCTGAACAAGAAATGATCGAAGCAATTGCCTTTGGACATGAAGCGATTAAAGATCAGATTGCCGCTCAAATACGTCTTGCTGAAGCTGTCGGAAAAAAAGAAACTCGTGAGTATGAATTGGAAGAAAACGATGCTGAATTAGAAGCACTTGTATACGATAAAGCATATCAAAAATGTTATGACATCGCAAAACAAGCTTCAAGTAAAGCAGACCGTGGAACTGCATTTAGCGAAGTAAAAGATAGCATTAAAGCTGAATTTAGTGAAGAGGAACTTTTAGAGAAAAATGAGTTAATTTCAAAATACTTTAGTGGAGCTCAGAAAAAAGCTGTTCGTGATCTTGTTCTTAACGAAGGAATTCGTTTAGACGGAAGAGCAACGACCGATATCCGTCCAATTTGGTGTGAGGTAGATTACCTTCCGTCTACTCACGGATCATCAGTATTCACCCGTGGTGAAACACAAGCATTGGCAACGGTTACACTTGGAACTTCAAGAGAAGCAAATATGATTGACCTTCCTACTGCACAAGGTGAAGAAAACTTTTATTTACACTACAACTTCCCCCCATTCTGTACAGGAGAAGCTCGTCCTTTAAGAGGAACTTCTCGAAGAGAAATTGGTCATGGTAACTTAGCACAGCGTGCATTGAAAAAGGTTATGCCAGATGACTGCCCATACACTGTGCGTGTTGTGTCTGAAGTCCTAGAATCAAACGGTTCTTCTTCAATGGCAACTGTTTGTTCAGGAACTATGGCTTTGATGGATGCAGGTGTTCAGATTAAAAAACCTGTTTCTGGTATTGCCATGGGATTAATTAGTGATGGAGAAAAATTTGCAGTCCTTTCTGATATTTTAGGAGATGAGGATCACTTAGGTGATATGGATTTTAAAGTAACAGGAACAGAGGACGGAATTACAGCTTGTCAGATGGATATTAAAATTAAAGGATTGAGCTATGAAATTCTAACTAAAGCTCTTGAACAAGCTAAACAAGGACGTTTACATATTCTTGAAAAACTTGTTGAAACCATCTCAGAACCCGCAAAAGAAGTTAAAGCACACGCGCCCAAAATGATCAATCGAATAATTCCAAACGAATTTATCGGAGCATTAATTGGCCCAGGTGGAAAAGTAATTCAAGAACTTCAAAAGGAATCTGGATGTACAATTGTAATCAATGAAGATCCAGTAACTGAAGAAGGAATAGTGGAAATCTTAGGTACATCTCCTGAGGGAATTGCTATGGTTGAAGCAAAAATAGATTCAATTATTTTCAAACCAACCGTTGGAAACACCTATCAAGTTAAAGTAATTAAAATGCTTGATTTCGGTGCAGTTGTAGAATATCTAGATGCACCTGGAAATGAAGTTTTACTCCACGTAAGTGAATTAGCTTGGGAACGTACTGAAAATGTAAGTGATGTTGTTAATATGGGTGATATTTTGGAAGTGAAATATTTCGGTATTGACTCTAGAACACGTAAAGAAAAAGTTTCTAGAAAAGCGCTACTTCCTCGTCCAGAACGAAAGGAAAAGCCAAACAAAGAATAATTTTATTTACATTCTTAAAAAAACCGCTCAAATGAGCGGTTTTTTTATGACTAAGTGTAACCTTTTTCAAAATTAAACGTATAAAGAAGTACAACTAAAGTATTCATGAGACAACTCAAAATTACCAAACAGGTAACCAATCGCGAAACAGCTTCACTAGACAAGTATTTACAAGAAATAGGTAAAGTAGATTTAATTACAGCTGAAGAAGAAGTAGAATTAGCTCAACGTATCAAAGCAGGTGACCAAATTGCACTTGAGAAATTAACTAAAGCAAACTTAAGGTTTGTTGTTTCCGTAGCAAAACAATATCAAAATCAAGGTCTTACACTTCCTGATTTAATAAATGAAGGAAATTTAGGACTTATTAAAGCAGCGAAACGTTTTGATGAAACACGTGGATTTAAATTCATCTCTTATGCTGTTTGGTGGATTCGTCAATCGATTTTACAAGCACTTGCCGAACAATCTCGTATCGTTCGACTTCCTCTTAATAAAATTGGTTCGATTAACAAAATAAACAAGACCTATGCGTTTTTAGAGCAAGCTCATGAGCGTGCTCCGTCAGCTGAAGAAATTGCAAAAGAACTTGATATGACTGTCAATGATGTAAAAGAATCATTGAAGAACTCTGGACGTCACGTATCAATGGATGCGCCTTTGGTTGAAGGGGAGGATTCGAACCTGTACGATGTGTTAAATAGTGGAGAATCTCCAAATCCAGATCGGACTTTACTACATGAATCCTTAAGAACTGAGATTGAACGTGCATTAGAAACTCTAACACCCAGAGAAGCTGATGTAGTGAGATTATACTTTGGTTTAGGCGAACAACATGCAATGACACTTGAAGAAATAGGTGAAACTTTTGACCTAACACGTGAACGTGTTAGACAAATAAAAGAAAAAGCTATTAGACGTCTAAAGCATACGTCTCGAAGTAAAATTTTAAAAACATATTTAGGTTAACCCTTAAAGCAACCTCCTCGGTTGCTTTTTTTATATTTGATTATGAAACACCTTATAGCACCTTCTTTATTAGCAGCCGATTTTGCTAATTTACAACGAGACAGTGAAATGCTAAATGAAAGCGAAGCCGATTGGTTTCATATAGACATAATGGATGGAGTATTTGTTCCCAATATTTCATTTGGAATGCCTGTGCTTAAAGCAATTAGTAAGCACGCAACAAAACCTTTAGATGTACATCTTATGATTGTAGATCCTGATAGGTATATTGAAGAATTTGCTGCTCTTAATTCTGCTATTTTGACCGTACATTTTGAAGCTTGTACACATCTTCACAGAAGTTTACAGAAAATAAAATCTTGTGGTATGAAAGCTGGTGTTGCTCTAAATCCACACACACCTGTTGAAGTACTTAAAGATATAATTCAAGACATTGATTTAGTTTGTCTGATGAGTGTAAACCCTGGATTTGGGGGACAATCGTTTATCGAACGTACTTATGATAAGGTAAAAGCTCTTAAGGATTTAATTAATGATCAAGGAGCTCATACAAAGATTGAAATTGATGGAGGGGTAACTGATAAAAATGCAAAAGCATTACTGGATGCTGGTGCTGATGTATTAGTTGCTGGAAGTTTTGTTTTTAAATCTGAAAATCCAAAAGCTACAATACATAAACTAAAATCACTATAAGCTTTTAACCATCAACTTAATTTGGTTAAATATGTTAGAGAAGTTTCTATTTTGGAGTTTTTAATTTAAACTCAACTCGTCTATTAAGTACCCGTCCTCTAGCAGTTAAATTATCCTCAATAGGGTTGGTTGCTCCATGGTACTCAATGTTTATTCGATCCGAATCAATTCCCCTTTTAATTAATTCTCTTTGAACTACTTCAACTCGTTTCTTCGAAAGTTCTTTGTTGTAATTTTCATTACCTTCTGTTGAAGAATAACCTTGAATCAAAAGCACACCTCTATCATACTGATTCATGATAGTTCGAACTATGTAAAGTGTATTCCAAACTTTTTCTCCGATGAGTTTAAAGCTATTCGATTGAAAATTAATTATTGGAATAACAATATTGACATTATTACTAAAAATTTCATGATTAGGATGAATTAATGAATCGGAATGAACCTTTGAGGGGTATGTATTTTGAAAATCAACTGTATCATTTTTTATTACTCTTTTGGGAGATTCTTCATGATTAACAGGGATTTCTGAGGAAACTGAGATACTGTCTAAAGTAGAGAATCCTAAATTTATTGAATCTAACTTAGGCAAGTTAATTTTTGAAATCTTAGCACGAGGAATTTCGTTTTCAACTGCGATGGTATCCGTTTTTAAATTGGAAGATTGTCTCGTATGAATTGTTATAACATGGTTAACAATAAGACTGTCAGATGGATTAATCTCTTTTAACGGGGTATCAATTTTTTTATGATGTAAAATCTCAGGTTTAATAATACCATTATCATCTTCCCTCTTTTCGATTAAGTTACTATCCGGATCAGGACAACCTTTAAACTTCTTTAATCCAAAAACATTGGGGCATTGATCATACTTATCTATCACGGAATCCATATCCTTGTCCGATGACGAAAAGGTTAAAGATATCCCCACTACGCTATGAAGAATATCTGTATCATACGGAGAAAATGTTTTACGAAACGTTGTTTCAGCATAAAAACCATAATTTTTGCCAATTTTATATGAAACACCAACTCCTCAAATAAACTTCGCTTTCCATTATTTAAAACATCTATTGAACCGCTATTTGAATCGTCAAATATTATATGTCCTCCTCCTAACTTTAAATATGGATTTAATGATTTAGTTGGTAAAAAATGGTATTGAAGAATTGCTGAAATTGACTGTAATTCAATTGAAGATGAAGTATTATTTAAAGAAATTATATTTGAAGAAAACTCTCCTCCCAAAGAAAATCCATTTCTTAATTTTCTCAAACCGATCAATGTGAACCCATTAAAGTCGTTATTAAAGTCATCTTTGGAATAAATGACTCCACTATTTAACGGGACAGGGAAGTCATTGTTAAATATAATTGTACTGAATCCCCCTGAAAAAATCCAACTTTTTTCATGTTTCTGAGCAAATGAAAAGTAAGCGAAAAACAAAAAAAGTAGGCATAAATAAAGTTTAAATGTCTTTAACATAATTTACTATGATTAATATATAATAATATAAAACACATTTCTGAATCGTAGTTAAGGGGCATACCTCAATAAAGAACAGAGGTTGTATTTTTACTTCAGCAATATAAGAATTAATTTTGACACTCAATTTTACTAAAATCTAAAGAATCAGATTTAAGATAATCTAAGGATACAAGCCTTTTTTATTTGTACTTTTGTAATGGGAATTTATTTAAGAAATAAAATAAAAAATGGCTCAAGAATTACAAACAACTTCAAATTTGGTTCATACACAAGTCCCTTCACGAGAGAAATTAATAGCGGACATAAAGCGTTTAAAAAAAGAGAAGAATGCTGTTATTTTAGCACATTATTACCAAGAAGAAGCTATCCAGAGCATCGCTGACTATTTAGGTGATAGTCTATACTTAGCAAAAAAAGCTGCCGAAATCGATGCAGAAATAATTGTTTTTGCTGGTGTTCATTTTATGGCAGAAACAGCTAAAATAATCAATCCAAGTAAAAAGGTAGTGCTGCCAGATTTAAAGGCTGGTTGTTCATTAGCAGATTCATGCCCACCTAATGATTTTGCACAATTTAAAAAACAATATCCTGAAGCAATTGTGGTTACCTACATAAATTGTTCAGCAGAAATTAAGGCGTTGAGTGATGTTGTTTGTACATCGAGTAACGCTATTAAAGTGATTGAAAGTATCCCTGAAGACAGACAAATTATTTTTGCACCTGACAAAAATCTTGGTCGATATTTAATTAAACAAACCGGCAGAGATATGATTCTATGGGATGGAGCTTGTATTGTTCATGAAGCGTTTTCATTTGAGAAAATAGTAAAACTAGCAAAAGAATATCCCCAAGCAAAATTTATAGCTCACCCTGAAAGTGAAAGCCAAGTTTTAGATATTGCACACTATATTGGAAGTACATCTGGACTATTAGATTTTGTTCAGAAAGATGAGACAAATACGTTTATTGTTGCAACCGAGGCTGGTATTCTACACGAAATGAAAAAGCGTTGCCCAAGCAAAATATTTATCCCTGCCCCTGTAGATGATGACACATGCGCTTGTAGTGAGTGTGCATTTATGAAACTCAATACTCTTGATAAATTACATCGTTGTTTGTTAAATGAAAGTCCAGAAATTATTCTAGATGAGGCTTTAATTGAATCCGCTAGATTACCTATCGAACGCATGTTAGCTATTCATTAAAAATGCACACAGACGTCCTTGTTATTGGCACTGGAATCTCTGGTTTAACCTACGCGATTAAACTTGCAGAGATTTCTCCTGAAACATCAATATCTCTTATTTGCAAAACTAAATTAGATGATGGCAATACTAGATATGCACAGGGAGGCATTGCTGTAGTTTCAAATTTCAAAAAAGATACTTTTGAAAAGCACATAGAGGACACGTATAATGCAGGTGACCGTTGTGGTGATTTGGAAGTAATTAACTTTGTTGTAAGAGAGGGAAATGAACGCCTAAAGGAACTAATAAATTGGGGAACTCAATTTGATACGAATAGTAACGATGCTCTTGATTTGGGAAAAGAAGGAGGCCATTCCGAAAAGAGAATTGTTCATAGAAAAGATCAATCTGGTGCAGAGATTCAACGTGCATTGATAAATAAGATTAGAGATTTTAAAAACATTAAATATTTCGAGAATCATATTTTAGTAGATTTAATAACAGACCATCACACCAAAACAAATTATAATCGATGTTATGGAGCATATATAATTTCAACTGATGATGAAGAAATAATTAAAATCTCCTCGAAAGTTACTGTTTTATCAACCGGTGGTGCTGGACAATTATATACTTTTACAACAAACCCTATAGTGGCTACAGGAGATGGGTTAGGGGCTGCATATCGAGCGAAGGTTAAACTTGAAAAATTACCTTATGTTCAATTTCATCCCACAGCACTTGTACCAAAAGTTAAAGGCGAAACTTTTTTGATAACCGAGGCAATGAGGGGTGTTGGAGCAAAATTATTAAACCATGAGGGTGAAGCATTTATGCGACACTACCATCCGTCAGCTGATTTAGCTCCAAGAGACATTGTAGCTCGATCAATCATGCAGGAAATAATGAGCAATAATCACAAACACGTTTGGTTAGATGCAACACACCTTGAAGAATATCACTTTATTTCTCACTTCCCAACTATTTTGGATTCATGTAAACTGGTCGGAATCAACCCACTTAAAGATTTAATACCTGTTGTTCCAGCAGCTCACTATAGTTGTGGCGGTATTCAAGTTGATAAAAATTCAAAAACAAAACTTGATGGTCTTTATGCTATTGGAGAATGTAGTCATACTGGACTTCATGGTGCAAATCGTTTAGCCTCAAATTCTTTGTTGGAGTCAATCGTATTTTCGCATAGAGCTGCAATTCATACTTCGCTAGAAATTACTAAAAATAAATTAGATGAGAAATTCTTTTCTATGATTCCGGCATGGGAAGGACAACACTTTTCCTCTAAAGAACAACACCATTTAACAAAAAAATTACGTAAAGAATTACAGGAGACAATGAGTCAATTGGTTGGTATTTTTAAAACAAAAGAAGGGCTAATTGAAGCTCAAAAAAAAATTCTTTCACTATACCATGAAACTGTAGATTTATATAATAATAATAAGATGTCATCCGAATTATGTGAACTAAGGAATATGGTAAGTGTCGCCTACGTATTGGTAAATCAAGCTATTGAACAAAAAGAAAATAAAGGAGTTTTTTACAACCATGAATATGTCAAGTAATTCATTCTATACTGATTACAAAAAAGAAATTAATCACTTCATTTCTCAAGCATTAAGGGAAGATATTGGAGATGCTGATCACACCAGTAACTCATGCTTAGACAACTCTCAGATTAGTAAAGCTCAATTGGTCGTAAAAGAAGGTGGTATAATAGCTGGAATTGAGTTAGCAAAAATTATTTTCAACAATGTTGATGAAAAAATTACTTTCAAAACTAAGTTAAATGATGGTGACTCAATTAAAAAAGGAGACATCGTATTTATAGTTGAAGGACCACAAACGAAGTTACTTTCTACCGAAAGATTAGTTTTAAATTGTATGCAGCGAATGAGTGGAATTGCAACGTTGACAAATAATTTGCAATCCAAAATAAATCATACAAATTGTACCTTATTAGACACTAGGAAAACTACTCCCAATTTTCGTTTCCCAGAAAAATGGGCTGTAAAAATTGGAGGGGGAATGAATCATCGAATGGGTCTATATGACATGATTATGATTAAAGATAATCATGTCGATTTTAATGGATCATTGACCAAAACTTTAGAAAAAACAAGACATTATCTAGAAACAAATAAACTAACTATTCCAACAATAGTTGAAGTTAGAAATTCGAGTGAAATTAAAGAGTGTATGAATTTTCCATGGATTTATCGTCTATTGTTAGACAACATGACAACGGATCAACTAATTGAATCACTCGCGTTAATTAAAGGTGTTTTTCCAACTGAAGCCTCAGGCAATATAACTCAAGATACGATTGTAGAAATAGCCGAAACTGGGGTTGATTTTGTTTCTCTTGGTGCATTGACCCACTCTGCAAAAAATATTGATTTGAGTTTGAAATCAATAAGGGTTTAGTTAGAACTAAATTTTTTCTTCAACTCATCTTTTAATTCCCTGAGTAATAAAAGTGGATTATGATATTCATCATATGCACTCAATTTTTCATTTTTAATTGCATTAAATGATTGATGTTGGTCAACAAATTGATGAATAGAAGATCGTAATAATTGCTCAAACCAAATTTTCTGATGCAATTCACGAGACATATCTAAATAACCAGAAGATTTAATTGATGAATAAAAGGTCTCAATAATAGACCAAATCTCATTAATCCCTCTTTTTTCAAGAGAAGAGCAAGTTACTACTTTTGGGATCCATCCTGATTGCCTTAAAGGAAAAAGGTGTAATGCATTTTTTAAATTTAAAGCCTCATTTTCTGCCATCAGTTCAGTTCCTTGATCAGCTTTATTTATAATTAATAAGTCTACCCATTCTAAAAGACCACGCTTCATTCCTTGAAGGTCATCACCACCGCCAATTATATGTAGCATGAGTAACATGTCAACGAGTTGATTAACTGCAATTTCAGACTGACCAACACCAACAGTTTCAATTAAAATGATATCAAAACCAGCTGCTTCACAAAGCAACATTGTTTCATAAGAATATTTTGCAACTCCACCTAAAATTGAACTTGATGGGCTTGGTCGAATAAATGCTCCGTCCATCGAAGAGAGTAAGTTCATACGTGTTTTATCTCCTAAAATACTCCCTTTTGATCGCTCACTGCTTGGATCAATAGTGAGTACAGCAATTTTTAAGTTATGGTTAGAAATTAAGTAGGTTCCAAGCGCCTCAATAAAAGTACTCTTGCCTGCCCCAGGAGTGCCAGTTACTCCAATTCGGATGGACTTACCAGAATATGGAATTAATTGTTCTAATAGTTTGATACTTATATTCTGATCTTCAACTAAACTACTTTCGCAAAGAGTTATGGCTTGACTTAAAAGTGCTCTGTTACCGTCTATTATTTGATTTACCCAATAAGATATATCTTGATTCATCACGCAGAATTAAAGTATTTCTTGGCATATTTCAATTAGTGCTCCATGAGTATCCTTGGGATGAAAAAAGGCAACAATTTTATTGTCTGCACCAAGATAAGGTTTGTCTTGTAAAGAGGTAAAACCATCTTTAATCATTCTTTCACTTTCCTCATGAATATCATTTACTAAAAAAGCAACATGATGAATTCCCTCTCCCTTGCGTTGAATAAATTTGGTAATTGGTCCATCTTTGTGAGTTGAAGCTAAAAGTTCAATTTTATGATTTTCTAACTTAAAAAAAGCGGTTTCCACCTGCTGACTTTTAACTAATTCACGTTTATAACAAATTGTATTTAATAGCAATGAATATTGCTTGATAGCTTGATCAATATCGACTACTGCAATTCCTAAATGCTCTATTCTTTGCATTATTCAGATGACTTTAATTAAAGGTACAAAATAAGTGTGTGGTAAGCTAAAAAAGGAATAAATATCCTTTATAACTAGCTAGCTAAATATCATTGTAACCCATCACATTGATTAAATAAAATCTTTACTTTTTTTTTAGTAAAAAAATCGTAATTTAAAACTTAAATTTTTAGTTTATGATGAAAGTATACTTAGGTATATTAACGTTTCTTTTTACACTTCCTATTTATACTCAGATATTCATTAGAGAGTCTGTTAATGAAATAAATTACATGGGAGAACCTATTCGTGTTTGTATAGTAAATACCTCCAAAAATGAGTATTATCTTGGTCTACGAAGTGGAGATGTTTACACACTTAAAAATGACTCTATCATTCGGCTTGACAATACACCAGACCACAGACTTAACATAAATTCATATATCTTCTCGAACAATGATACCATATTTAAATATGGTGGGTATGGGTATTGGTCAAATCGTAATTTTTTAACTTTTTTCGATGTCAAATCGAAAGAATGGGAGTATTATAAGACCACTAATGAAGGGAATATTGAAGGAAGTTCAGGAGGTGAATTCGTACAAAATGACGGACAAATTTTATTTTTGGGAGGTGTTCGTGTAGATCAAGAGAATAGATTAAAGTCATGCCCTAACACCCAAATTATAAAGTTTGATTCGAAGAAAAGAAAATTAAGCAATATTGGAGAATTAACGTTTGATACTAGTGAAAAAGAATTTTTTTCAAAAATCGAAGATAGGATTATTTTGTTTGATGTTGATAAACTGTATGAACTTTTTCCCTTTCAAAACATTATAAATATATATAATAAACCTAAATATTTGAATGCTTTTCTT
>JAUROD010000028.1 GCA_030835845.1 Flavobacteriaceae bacterium | reverse complement strand
TTTTCTTTTGCTGCATTAATTATTGCCTGTTCTGCCAATTCCCAATTTTCGGTAGAACCAATGTATTTTTCCGGATTGTCAGGGTCGCGAAGTGAAACTTGTGCGGTAAAGTCTTCAAACCCTAATGATCCAAAAACATAAAGTACCAAATCAATTACCTTTTTAAACTCTTCATCAAGCTGGTTGGGCATACAGAAAATATGCGCATCATCTTGAGTAAATCCACGAACACGAGTCAATCCATGTAATTCTCCACTTTGTTCGTAGCGATAAACAGTTCCAAATTCTGCATAACGTTTGGGTAAATCTTTATAGCTCCACTGACGTGCGTTGTATATTTCACAGTGGTGTGGGCAGTTCATCGGTTTAAGAAGAAAAGTTTCTCCTTCAGCGGGAGTTTCAATAGGTTGAAAGCTATCTGCTCCGTATTTATCGTAATGTCCCGAAGTGATATATAATTCTTTGTTCCCTATATGGGGAGAAATCACTTGTTCGTAGCCTGCTTTTTTTTGTGCTTCTTTTAAAAAGTTTTCCAAGCGTTCTCTTAAGGCAGTTCCTTTGGGTAACCAAAGAGGTAATCCCTGTCCTACTTTTTGAGAAAAAGTAAATAAATCAAGTTCTTTTCCTAGCTTTCGGTGATCACGTTTTTTAGCTTCTTCGAGTAATTCGAGGTATTCGGTCAACTCTTTTTGTTTTGGAAAAGAGATTCCGTAAATACGTGTCAATTGGGGCTTGGTTTCATCTCCACGCCAGTATGCACCAGCAACACTTAGTAGTTTTACAGCTTTTACAAAACCGGTATGGGGAATATGTCCACCACGACATAAATCTGTAAAGTCAGCATGATCACAAAAAGTGATTGTTCCGTCTTCAAGGTTTTCGATGAGCTCAACCTTAAATGGATTTTCTTCTTTCTTGTAAAAGGCAAGTGCTTCAGCTTTACTGCAATTCCGCATTTTAAAGGTGAATTTTTCACGAGCAAACGTTAAAAATTGCTTTTCAACTGCCGCTAATTCTTTTTCTGAAAAACTTTCGTTTCCGAAATCTACATCATAGTAAAATCCATTTTCAATTGATGGTCCTATGGTAAGTTTAGCAGATGGGTAAAGCGCCAAAATACTTTGGGCTAATATATGGGCAGAGGAGTGCCAAAAGGCAGCTTTTCCCTCGTCGTCATTCCAAGTGTAAAGGGTGAGGTTTCCATCTGTTTCAATTGAAGTACTTGCTTCTACTGTTTGATTGTTAAACTTTGCAGAAAGGACATTGCGGGCAAGTCCCTCGCTGATATCTTTGGCGATATCCAACACAGTTAATGCATTTTCATATTGACGAATTGAACCGTCTGGAAGTGTAATTGAAATCATAAATTGATTTAAATAAAGCGCAAAGATAATCGGATTCCGCTAGGGAAGCAAAGAGCGAGCTTATTTATCCGCTCCTTTTTTTCCTAAAAACGCATTTGCGACACTTTTGATTCCTGAAAACCCAAATCCAATTGAAGAAACAAAAAACACCAAGCCTACAATCAACACTGGATAATAAAAAGGATGTGCTTCGTTTTGGAAGGCTTGCATAATCACCACAGGTCCTATAAATGCACAAATAATAGCGTATGAAATACGTTTTAATCCTTTCTGAAGTTCTACTTTATCCATTGGGTTGATGGTTTTTTATCGCCTGGCGAATGCTTTTGTGGGTCTGTAAAAGTTGTTCTGCCATTTCAAGAGAGACAGTAAGTTTTTCTGCTACAATATGCACGGCACGTTTTTTCAATTTAGCATTATTGAGTTGCATATCTACCATTTTATTTCCTTTGACATGTCCCAAACGAATCATGGAAGCGGTAGTAATCATATTTAAAATCATTTTTTGGGCAGAACCAGCCTTCATTCGAGAACTTCCTGTAACAAATTCAGGTCCCACAATGACCTCAATCGGATAGTTGGACACCTTTGCCATAGGACTTCCTTCGTTGCAACAAATACATCCGGTAGGAATGTTATTTTTTTGACATGCTTCAAGTGCATGAACGACATAGGGGGTAGTTCCTGAAGCAGCAATTCCTATTACCATATCTTGCGAGGATACTGCATATGCTTCCAAATCTTTCCAGCCTTGCGTGGTAGAATCTTCTGCATTTTCAACTGCTTTATAGACCGCTTTTTCACCTCCAGCAATCAAACCGATTACCTTTTCTGGATCTGTCCCAAAGGTAGGAGGACATTCAGAAGCGTCTAAAATACCCAATCGTCCACTTGTTCCTGCACCGATATAAAACAATCGACCTTCATGACTGAGTTGATTCACTACTTTTTCGATTAAGGTTTCAATTGCTGGCAAAACTTTTTTAATGGCTTTGGTTACCTTTTGATCTTCTGTATGAATAGCTGATATCAATTCACCTACTCCTTTTGTCTCGAGCTTGTCATAGAGAGAATCTTGTTCGGTGATTTTTATAAAGTCCATCGATGGGTTTTTTCAAAGATACCAAATCGAATATTTTTTTTAAGGTGTTTTTGAATAAAACAATACAGTGTCTGCCATTAAAAAAAATTACTATATTTGTTGCAAGCGAATACCCCAAAAGCCATTTACCAATGAAAAACCTACACCAATCAAATAATTTTTATTGCATATTCTCTCTTGCAAAAATAGTTCGTTCCCTTGGCAAACCTTTTTATAAAATGGCTAACCAATGGAGGAATATAACCTGTCGATTACGCATTTTTTTTCATACTAAAAACTGGTACGACGACAAGTTAGTTACCCATCTGTTTTTAATTTTCTTTTTTCCCATTGGTCTCTATGCCTTGTGGAAATCACATACAATTACAAAATGGTGGAAAATATCCGCTTCTTTACTTTTGGCTTTTCTTCTCACTAGTATTGGATTTGGGTTTTTAGGAATCAAAAAAGAGAATATTGAAAGCCACAAAAAAACAGGATTAAAATCCTGTTTTTAAATTTAAGTTTGGTTTTTTGCCCAAAAAAGATGATACAAAAAAAACGCTACCGAAGTAGCGTTGTGTATATTAAGCGATTTTAGCTTCAAGATTTTCTTTGAGCGCATCCAAAAATTTCTGGGTAGTCAAATAATGTTCTGAAGTTAAATTCTCTTTGTGAATTAGCAGAGCTAAATCTTTTGTCATTTTACCACTTTCAACAGTTTCAATACATACCTGTTCTAATGTTTGGCAAAAATCAATCAATTCTTGATTGTGATCAAGTTTACCACGGTGTTGTAAACCTCTTGTCCATGCAAAGATAGATGCGATTGGGTTGGTTGAGGTTTCTTTTCCTTGTTGGTGTTGACGATAGTGACGTGTAACTGTTCCGTGAGCAGCTTCTGCTTCCATAGTTACCCCATCAGGAGTAACAAGGGTAGAAGTCATTAGTCCAAGAGAACCAAATCCTTGTGCTACGGTATCAGATTGCACATCCCCGTCATAGTTTTTACATGCCCAAACAAATCCACCGCTCCATTTCATTGCTGCGGCTACCATGTCATCAATCAAACGGTGCTCATAAGTAATTCCAGCTGTTTCAAATTTGTCTTTAAACTCATTGTCAAATACTTCCTGGAATACATCCTTAAATCGACCGTCATAGGCTTTCATGATTGTATTTTTTGTAGAAAGGTAAAGCGGCCACCCTTTTTTTAATGCTTGGTTCATACAAGAACGAGCAAATCCATAGATAGAAGAATCAATGTTGTACATACACATGGCTACTCCATTTTCCTGGAAATGATAGACTTCCCAACTTTGAGGAGTTCCTCCATCATCAGGTGTAAATGTCATGGTTAGTTTTCCTTTTCCATGTGTAACGGTATCAGCTGCTTTGTATTGATCACCAAATGCATGACGTCCAATACAAATTGGTTTTGTCCATCCTTGTACATATCGCGGTACATTTTTCATGATAATTGGCTCACGAAAAACAGTTCCACCAACAATGTTACGTATAGTTCCATTGGGAGAACGCCACATGTGGGAAAGATTAAATTCTTTTACACGTCCTTCGTCGGGTGTAATTGTTGCACACTTGATTCCTACGTTGTGTCTTTTAATTGCATTGGCAGCACGAACAGTGATCTCATCATTGGTCGCATCACGAGAAGTAACCGAAAGATCATAATATTCAATATCAAGTTCTAGGTAAGGTAAAATCAATTGTTCTTTGATAAACTTCCAAATGATTCGAGTCATTTCATCCCCGTCCATTTCTACAACTGGATTCTGTACTTTTATTTTTGCCATAACTAAGTTTAATTTTTGGTTTATGCGAATAAAAAAGGTCGCTTAAAAGCGACCTTAAATACTATGTTAGTGTTGACGCTCCTTGATTCGCGCTTTCTTACCACGTAATTCTCTAAAGTAGTAGATACGTGCACGACGAACTTTTCCGCGTTTGTTTACTTCTATTTTTTGCAATGCTGGAAGATTGATTGGGAAGATACGCTCAACTCCTACAGTTCCAGACATTTTACGGATAGTAAAGGTTTTAGCTAAACCTTGTCCTTTAATTTGGATAACAACCCCTTTAAAAAACTGAGTTCTTACTTTTTCTCCTTCTCGGATTTCGTAGTACACAGTGATGGTGTCTCCAGCTAAAAAATCAGGAAAATCCTTTTTTTCAATGAATTGATCCTGAACAAAATTAATTAACGATTCCATTTTAATCATTTAATGTTTGATGGCATACAACATTCACGATTTTCGTCAGAGGTTAAATGCGGTTGCAAAACTACAATTAATTTTAGTTTTAACAAGAGGTGTCTATTGAAAATATTTTTTATTAAAAGACTAGGCTATGTGGTTTTCCTCTGTCTTTTATTCACCCAATAGATCGGGACGAAGTTTTTGAGTTCGCTCAAATGCTTTATCCTCTCTCCATTGTTCTACCGCTGGTGTATTTCCGGAGGTTAAAATATCAGGCACTTTCCACCCTTTATAGTCTGCAGGACGTGTATAAATAGGGGGTGCGAGTAAATTGTCTTGATAACTGTCACTCAAGGCAGAGGATTCATCTCCCAGAACACCAGGAATAAGACGGATAATACTGTCACAAAAAACAGCAGCTGCAAGTTCACCTCCTGAGAGGACAAAATCACCTATCGATATTTCACGGGTAATAAAATGATCGCGTACTCGTTGATCTACTCCTTTGTAATGACCACACAATAAAATGATATTTTCGTACAACGAACATTGATTGGCAATTCCTTGATTTAAAGTTTCTCCATCGGGGGTCATATAAATTACTTCGTCATATGAACGAGCTGCTTTTAGTGCAGAGATACATTTGTCAATAGGTTCGATCATCATTACCATTCCTGCACCTCCCCCAAAGGGATAATCATCTACTTGCTTGTATTTAGATTTGCTGTAATCACGTAAATTATGAAAATGAATTTCTGCTATACCACTGTCAATTGCCCGTTTGACAATTGAAGCTTCAAAAGGACTTTGAAGAAGTTCAGGAAATAATGTGATTATATCAATGCGCATTTGAGTTGCTTTTTGCGAAATTCCGAAAACCTAAGACAAAAAAAAAGCTTTCTGTGAGAAAGCTTTCTTTGTTTGTTAAAACCGAAGCCTAATTTTTTCCCCATTGGGGTTAATATAGGTAATCCAATCAATATTACTTGGGTCAATCTGATTCAAGTCATCTATTGTTTTTATCCGATTTCCATTAATTTCTATCAATAATGAACCTGCCTCAATTTGATTTTGGAAATAAGGACCTGTGTTTTCAATAACAATTCCTTCTTTTATTCCGAAATCTGTTTTTTCTTTTGAGGTCATTGCACGTAAAGTCATACGTAAAAGCTCAGTGAAATTAGATTTTTTAAGTTCCACATCTACAGTGTATGTTTTATCTTCTCTGACATAGGAAAGTTTAACTATATCTCCAGGTCGTTTACTTTCAAGATAGCCCGTTAAATCAGAAAAGGCTTTAATTTTCACCTGATCCACTTCAAGAATAATGTCACCGTTTTGTATTCCTGCTTCTGCAGCTCCCATTCCTTCTACAACCTCACTGACATAAAAGCCTTCGTTTTGCTTTAATTTCATTTCTTGATTTACTTCTGGAGATATTGCGACACCTTGGACTCCTAAAATTCCTTTTTGCGTAGTTCCAAATTCAATCAAATCCTCCAATACCTTTCTGGCAATATTACTAGGTACCGCAAAAGAATAGCCCTCAAACCCACCTGAAAAGGTGCTAATTGCTGTGTTTATTCCCACCAATTCTCCTTGGGTATTGACCAATGCTCCTCCGCTATTTCCCATATTTACTGCTGCATCAGTCTGAATAAACGATTGATTTTTTCGATCACGTAAATTTAAATCACGTGATTTTGCACTAATGATTCCTGCAGTAACTGTGGAGTTTAAGTTAAATGGGTTTCCAACAGCTAAGACCCATTCACCCACTCGGGTATTGTCCGAATTTCCAAAAAATAAATAGGGAAGTTTATCTTCACTTTCAATTTTCAAAACAGCAATATCTGTGTAGGCATCTGTTCCAATCAAACGTGCTTTGTAGCGCACATTATCGTTTGTAGTTACTTCTATTTTTGTTGCATTTTCAATCACGTGGTTATTTGTAATGATATATCCATCAGGAGAAATAATTACTCCAGAACCCGTACCCACACGATTAGCTGACGAACGTCTTCCGTAAAAGAAGTCCAAATAGGACATGTTGTCGTCTGCTACTGAAATGTTTTTTACATGAACAACAGCATTGATACTCTTTTCGGCTGCTTCTACAAAATTAGAAGGCGAACTGTCTAGACCATTGAGGTTGTAGGTAACTGGAATTGGTTTTGGCGCTGGATAGGTGACTAGCTCTTCAGTTTGAGGGGTCGAGAAAAAAAACACAAATAGATAAAGTGTTGTTAATGAGCTTAATAACGCAACTGTAGTAAATTTAATTATGTTCTTCATAGTTTGAATTTTTATTTTCACTCAAATTTAAAGAAATGTTTTCCACTCAAAAAAATGCTTTAACGTGATTTTAACAACCAATAAAACCTTAAAATTATCCTTAACTTTGCTCGAATGAAATTTAGCTTTCACAAATATCAGGGAACAGGAAATGATTTTATCATGATTGATGATAGAAATCAGCAATTTCCTATACACGACACTGACTTTATAGCGCGTTGTTGTGATCGTCGGTTTGGAATTGGCGCAGATGGACTTATTCTTGTCCAAGAAAGTACGACCACAGATTTTAAAATGGTTTATTTCAATTCAGATGGACGTGAAAGCACACTTTGTGGGAATGGTGCTCGATGTACCGTTGCTTTTGCCGCTTCGCTAGGTATTATTAAACACAAAACAACCTTTGATGCTGTAGATGGAAGTCATTTTGCGTGTATTGAAGCTGACCATACAATTTCACTCAGAATGCATGATATCCATTCGATTGAATGTACCCATACACATGCCTTTTTAGATACTGGTTCTCCACACCACGTGACTATGGTGGAGGATTTACCTCATTATGATGTGACTGGACAAGGAGCAAAAATTCGATATGGTGCACCTTATTTTGAAGAAGGAGCAAATGTAAATTTTGTGCATCAACTCTCAGAGAATTCCTTTTCAATTCGAACTTACGAACGTGGGGTAGAAGATGAAACACTTTCCTGTGGAACAGGAGCCACAGCTGTGGCAATTGCTATGCACAAACAAGGGCATACTTCGTCTAAAGATTTAATAATTCAGGTTGTTGGGGGAGAACTAAATGTTTCCTTTGAAGTTGAAAATAATCGTTACACAGCAATCAATTTACGTGGTCCAGCACAATTTGTTTTTAGTGGAGAATTTGAATGAAAAAAGAAGAATTCCATCTTCGCGCGCTTGAACAATCTGATTTAGATTTTTTATTTAATCTAGAAAATGATGTTCGTCTCTGGAAAGTATCCAATACATTGCTTCCCTTTTCGAGAAAAACACTTTCCAGCTATATTAATAATGCTCATGAAGATATTTTTTCTATCAAACAACAACGTTTTGTGTTAAGTGATAGTCAACAAAACCCATTGGGACTGATAGACTTATATGATTTCGATCCAGTGCATCATCGTGCTGGAGTTGGTATTGTGATTCATTCCGATTTTCGTGGAAATGGATTGGCAAAAAAAGGACTGGAGTTACTTGAAAAAATCGCTTTCAATAACCTTCAATTACATCAACTTTTCGCTTGTGTTGGAAGTGACAACTCCTCAAGCCTCCAGCTATTTGAAAAGTTAGGATATGTCATGACAGGCGTTAAAAAAGAATGGAATTTTTATGATCATAAGTTCCATGATGAAATACTTTTTCAAAAAATTAACCATGTATAAAAGAAAAATTCTTGTTGGTGTTGTTTTGATCATTGCTGCTCTTGGTCTCTATTTTACCTATGTATTCTACCGTGTTTTCTTTCTGTCAAACACAGCCTTTGCAAATGATAAATCATATGTTTTTATTGCTACAGGAACAACGATGTCAGATTTAATCACTGATCTTTCCCCTTTACTCAAATCTACTGAAGACTTTCGTTTGGCTGCTGACAAAAAGGGTTATTCCTCGCGGATTAAAGCAGGAAAGTTTGCACTCGATAACGGAATGAGTAACAATGATATTATCAATCGATTACGTTCCAATCCACTTCCTATTCGTGTGACGTTTAACAACCAAGAAAGGTTGGAGGATTTGGCAGGAAAAATCGCAAACCAAATTGAAGCAGACAGTTTGAGTTTAATCAATCAATTTTACAACAAAGCTTTTTTGACTGCTCAGGGATTTACTCCTGAAAATGCTTTAGCAATGTACCTCCCCAATACATATTCGTTTTTTTGGAATACTTCTGCTGAAGAATTTCAAATACGTATGCTCAAAGAATACAATCGCTTTTGGACAAATGAGCGACTTGAGGCTGCTGAAAAAGTAGGTCTAGCTCAGACGGAAGTAATTGCTCTCGCTTCAGTTGTTCAAAAAGAATCTGTTAAAAGTGATGAACGAGCCCGAATTGCTGGAGTTTACCTCAATAGATTAAAACGTAATATTCGTTTGCAAGCAGATCCAACAGTGATCTATGCAATGAAGAAAAATACACAGAATTTTGATTTGGTGATTAAACGGGTCTTGTACAAAGATTTATTGCTTGATTCCCCTTACAATACGTATAAATACCGAGGTTTACCTCCAGGACCAATTACAATGCCTGATGTGTCTTCAATCGATGCTGTACTTTTCCCAGAAGCACATCCCTATCTCTATTTTGTCGCTGACATTAATCGTATGGGATACCATAAATTTGCACGAACTCTAAAGGAGCATAACCAAAACCGAATCTCTTATGTACGTTGGTTAAATAAGCAAAAGTTATATCGCTAATTCTCTGTGAAATAGAAAAATGGCAGGTCTCTTTTGAAGATCAACTTGTATGTTACTCCAGTTTTTCACAGCATTTTCAATGATTGTTTCTTTTACCAAAGTAAGGTCACAAGCTACTGCAAGACGTGTATTTGGTGAAAGAATACGTTTAAAATCGTCTAATAATTGAGCATTGCGATAAGGTGTTTCAATAAACATTTGAGTTTGATCAAATTCACCAGATCGTTTTTCGAGTTTTTGAATAAAGCGAGTACGTTCCTTCTTATCAATGGGTAAGTAGCCATTAAATGCGAAAGACTGTCCATTCATTCCAGATGCCATAAGAGCAAGCAAAATAGAGGAGGGTCCAACCAGTGGACGAACACTAATATTCTTTTGATGAGCCATTCGAACAATTAATGCACCAGGATCAGCTACTGCAGGACAGCCTGCATCAGACAACAAGCCAATAGACTCACCCTGACCAATTGCATCCAAATAGGTAAGGGTTTCCATAGGATCAGAGAATTTATTCAACGGATAAAGTACCAAATTACGTTGGTTCTTTTTGGGTGTGATTCGTTTAATAAACCGTCGTGCTTCTTTTTCATTTTCGACAATAAAATGGGTTAATGATTCAATTGTCTTTTTGACTGTTAGTGGAAGTACTTCCATAGGAGCATTGTCCCCAAGAGTCGTAGGAATTAAGTAAAGTGTTGGTTTAATTAGCTTAATATGACTCAATGCTTCCATTTTGAAAGAATTTGTTTGCAGGCTTTCTCGATTTTTTGAAAAACAATCTCAAATCCATCTGTTCCACCGTAGTAAGGATCTTCAACCTCTTCAGTATCCAGAAGCAATTGAACATTCTCTTGATGTGATTGAGTAGTTGCTAGAGCCAATACATTTGCTAAATTTTGACAATCCATCACATAAATATAATCAAAACGATCAAAATCTTTGACTGTGAATTGCCTTGCTTTTTGTTGGCTGATATCTATTTGGTGAGCTTGAGCAGTATGAATACTTCTCGGATCAGGAGGACCTCCAATATGATAGCTTGAGGTGCCTGCTGAATCAACAAGATATGCGGTATTGTTTAGATGATGTTCTAAAATACCATGCGCTAACGGAGAACGACAAATGTTACCTAGGCAAACCATCAAAACGTTTCCCGGTGTCATAAATAGACTATAACGTTAGTTTCTTGTTGAGATCTTCAACATACTTTCTGAATTGCTTGTCAGTAAAGGATAGGTTGTCAACTGTTTTACAAGCATGTAATACAGTGGCATGATCTCTTTTTCCAATTTGACTTCCAATGCTTGCCAATGAAGCCTTAGTGAATTTTTTGGCAAAATACATAGCGAGTTGACGAGCTTGTACAATATGACGCTTTCGTGTTTTGGATTGTAGTGTTTCCACATCCATTTGAAAATATTCGGAAACTACCTTTTGAATGTAATCAATGCTAACTTCTCTTTTGGTGTTTTTAACAAATTTATCGACAATCTCTTTTGCAAGGTCGATAGTTACATCAACTTTGTTGAATGAAGATTGAGCGATAAGAGAAATAATAGCTCCTTCTAGTTCTCGAATATTACTTTTAATATTTTTTGCCACATAATCAATGATATCATCTTGAATAACAACACCGTCACGATACAATTTGTTTTTTAAGATTGAAAAACGTGTTTCATAGTTAGGTTGTTGCAACTCAGCGGATAATCCCCATTTGAATCGTGAAAGAAGTCGTTGTTCTATATCCTGCATGTCTACAGGAGCCTTATCGGAAGTCAAAATAACTTGCTTCCCGTTTTGATGTAAATGGTTGAATATGTGGAAGAAAACGTCTTGTGTCCCTGATTTACCTGACAAAAATTGTACATCATCAATAATTAAAACATCAATGATTTGATAAAAATGAATAAAGTCGTTTCTCGTATTCTTTTTTACAGACTCAATATATTGTTGTGTAAATTTTTCAGCTGAAATATACAATACTGTTTTGTCTGGAAACTTATCTTTTATTTGAACACCAATCGCATGCGCAAGGTGTGTTTTACCTAACCCAACATTTCCAAAAATCAAAAGAGGATTAAATGATGTTCCTCCTGGTTTGTTTGCTACAGCAATACCTGCAGATCGAGCAAGTCGGTTTGAATCTCCTTCTAAGAAGTTTTTGAAATTATAGTTGGGATTTAGTTGTGATTCAATTTGTAAATTACGAATCCCCGGAATGACAAATGGATTTTTAAGTTGTGAATTCATGCCACTCAAAGGAGCATCAACTTGTTGAGACCTTACGTTCGCTTGTTGACTACTTGGAATACTCTCTGTGAAAGGTTGCTTATTGCCATAGGTGTTTTCCATTTTGATGACATACACTAAGCGAGCAGACTCTCCAAGTTCTTTAGTTAGTGCAATCTTGAGAAGCTTTACATAGTGCTCTTCCAACCATTCGTAGAAAAATTTGCTAGGTACTTGAATACTCAAAGCATTTTCAGAGAGTTTAAGAGGTACGATTGGTTCAAACCATGTTTTGTATGCCTGTGGTTGAATATTATCTTTAACAAAAGCTAAACAATTACTCCAAGATGTTTCCGCAGTTTTTGGCATTTAATTTTCTAAAAAATTGATTTATAGGTAGTTTATTTTGGTCTATGTTTATTGTCACAAATATTGGTTAAAAAAATTAAAAAAAAAACACAAAAAGGTATTGATTTTAAATTATTTTTTGCAGAAATTATAGCACGCTAATTTTGTTCAACTTATTCCAAAAAACATTGAAAATACATTTTAGATCCAATCCGCTTCTTGTTCGATATGGAGAAACTGACCAAATGGGTATAGTTCATCACAGTAATTACCTTCGTTATTTTGAAGTGGCTAGATTAGAATGGCTCTCTCAACTTGGAGTTTCGTACAGCAAAATGGAAAAAGAAGAGGTTTTGATGCCAGTCATAAACGCTTCAATTTTGTATAAGACACCAGCTCAATTTGAAGATTTATTAACAATACACATTACTTTGGATAAAATTCCTGAAGTGAAAATGGAATTTTCTTATCAAGTCACAAATCAAAATGATCAAATTGTATGTACTGGAAAAACAGCTCTTGCTTTTTTGAATAGCGAATCACGAAGACCAATGCGCTGCCCCCAATCATTTAAATCTATTTTTGAAAAAGTAATCGCTGAGTAATCTTATTTACTTGCCTTGTTTTTCAAATGAGTGTATCCAATAGAATATTGAACGATTTGCTTTGAAATTTCAGGTGCTTTTACACCACGAACCAATTTTTTCTCAGCGACAAAAATTCGAGCTTCATCCCAAATGTTTTGATCAATAAAGTGTTGCAGTGTTGCTGATCCTCCTTCTACTAGAACAGACGATATTTTTTGCTCGAAGAGTACATTCAACGAAGCATTAAGAAAATCAGAGGCACTACATTCCTTTTTTAAGCCTAAACTTTTACGGGTGAAATGAAGTGTTGAAGCATTATTGTCTGTAAATACATTTGCATTCTTTTTAGCACGATTATTCGGATCCAGAACAATACGAATTGGATTCTTTCCGTCTACCCATCGAGTGGTAAGACTCGGATTATCATCAATTAATGTTTGCACGCCAATTAAAATAGCTTCCTCCTCTTTTCTCCACTGATGAACTCGTATTTGATCCTCTTTTGAGCTTAGAAAAACGGCTTTTTTTTCTGTTCTAATTTCTTTTTCTGGAGCTATATATCCATCTTGACTTTGTGCCCATTTTAAGAGTATATAGGGGCGTTTTTTTTGATGATAGGTGAAAAACCGCGAATTAAGCTCTTGACTTTCGACTTCACCTACATTAACGAGTACCTCAATACCAGCCTCTTTTAATTTTTGTATTCCACTGCCGTTTACCTTCTCAAAGGGGTCCTGACAGCCAATTACTACACGTGGAATTTTATTTGCAATGATTAAATCCGAACAAGGAGGTGTTTTTCCAAAGTGACTGCATGGCTCTAAATTTACATAGAGTGTACTTTCCTTGAGAAGTGTTTTGTTTTTAACCGAACGAATAGCGTTGACCTCTGCATGAGCTTCCCCCGCTTTATGATGCCACCCTTCACCAATAATTTTTCCGTCATGGACAATGACACTTCCTACCAAAGGATTGGGGTAAGTATTTCCAAGCGCATTTTTAGCAAGCTGAATACACCTTTGAATAAAACGAAAATCGGATGTTTCTTCTGTTTTCAAAACTTAGTAAAAAGAATTACATTTATGCGTAAAATTAGACATTCCAAATGGAAGAACCTATGTTCCAAATACGCAAAGTCCAAAAAGAAGATAATTCATCATTAGCTGCTGCTATACGTTCTGTGCTTATCGAACACGGAGTTCCCAAAGTAGGTACAGCATATGAAGATCCAGAATTGGATAGAATGTTCGAAACCTATCAAAAAAAATGCGCTTCCTATTTTGTAATTTTAAAAGATAATGAAGTAATGGGAGGTGGAGGTATTTTTCCGCTATTAGGTGAAGCAGATCATATTTGTGAACTTCAAAAAATGTATTTTTTACCCGAGGTTAGAGGAAAAGGATTGGGCAAACAGATGATAGATAAATGCTTGACTTTTGCAAAAGAAAATGGATATACATTGTGTTATCTAGAAACATTGCCCTACATGAAAGCAGCACAAAAACTATATCTAAGGTCTGGTTTTGATTACATTGATGGTCCGATGGGAAATACAGGACATACCTCCTGTAATGTATGGCTCACAAAAACACTCTGATGCAGTTAATTGAATTACGTGATGCTTACAGAACTCAACTTGAATCACTCTATCAGAAAGAGGAAATTGACGATTTATGTAAACGTTCAATTTTTTATTTGTTTGAATGGGAGCCCATTAAAATTGGTTTAGAACCTCAATATCAACTTACACCAGCCGAACAAATTGCTGCAAATAAAGTATTGCACCGACTAAAAAGTGGTGAACCTTTCCAGTATATCATCCAACAAGTCAATTTTTGTGGCTTGGATTTAATCGTAAGCTCAGCAGTTTTGATTCCGCGCCCCGAAACCAGTGAATTGGTAGAATGGATTTTAGAAAATGAATCACGCCAACCCAAAACTGTTTTTGATTTTTGTACTGGGAGTGGATGCATTGCTCTTGCTTTAAAAAGTGCTTCTCCAAATTGGAAATTAAAAGCGTTTGATATTAGTACTAATGCTATTGAAATTGCAGAAAAAAATGCAGAAAAAAACAAGCTTGACATTACGTGTGAAGTGAAAGACATTTTGGCATGGAAAAAGAGTAAAGAAAAAATAGATATTATCGTATCAAACCCTCCCTACGTACTTCCATCTGAAAAAGAAAAGATGCATAAAAATGTACTCGATTTTGAGCCAGAAATTGCGCTTTTTGTTCCTGAAAATGACCCGCTTTTATTCTACCGAAAACTTTTTGAAATAGGAACTCAATCGTTAAAAGACAAAGGGAAAATATACATAGAAATCAATCCGCTGTATTGTTCTGCACTTGTTTCATTAGGAAATTCATTCGGTTTTACAGAGTTTAAAATCAAAAAAGATATCTTTGGGAAAGAACGATTACTACAATTTATTTTAGATTAATGAATTCCGAACAACGAATTTTTCAATTAAGAGAACAACTTCACGAATACAATCATGCGTACTATGTGCTTGATAAAAGTTTGGTCTCAGATTTTGAATTTGATCAACTTTTAAAAGAGTTACAGGCGTTGGAGTTAGCTCATCCAGCATTATACGACCCAAATTCTCCAACAATGCGTGTGGGTGGAAGTGTCACTAAAAATTTTCCTACGGTGACACACAATCAACGAATGTATTCCCTTGATAATACTTATTCGGAAGAGGAATTAAGTGATTGGGTAAAACGAATTGAAAAGAATTACGGAGGAAGTATAAGCGAATTTACTTGTGAGCTGAAATATGATGGTGCATCCATTAATATGTCATATAAAAATGGGTTTCTTGTTCGCGCAGTAACTAGAGGTGATGGAACTCAAGGTGATGATGTTACGCAAAATGTAAAAACCATTAAAAATGTTCCTTTAAAGCTAGTTGGGGATTTTCCAAATGAGTTTGATATTCGAGGTGAAATTGTTCTCCCTTTCGAGGGGTTTGAACAACTGAATAAAAAACGTATTGCTCAAGGAGAAGAACCTTACAGAAATCCACGAAATACCGCTTCAGGGTCACTTAAATTACAAGATAGTGGTGAAACTGCTCAACGCCCATTAGAGTGTTTTTTCTATGCCATTGCAGGAGATAATTCATACGCAACTCATGAAAAATCTTTAGTTAAAGCAAGAAGTTGGGGGTTTTGTGTGCCAGAGAGTTTACGTTTGGTAAGAAATGTTGAAGAAATGCTTTCTTTTGTGGATCATTGGGGGGAAAAACGTGAAAATTTGCCTTTCGAAATTGATGGTGTTGTTATAAAAGTAAATTCAATTGCAATTCAAGAGCAATTGGGTTTTACCGCAAAATCACCTCGATGGGCAATTTCATATAAATTTAAAGCAGAACAAGTTGCAACAAGACTAAATGCTGTTTCCTATCAAGTGGGAAGAACAGGAGCGATTACACCCGTTGCCAATTTAGAACCGGTATTGCTTTCAGGAACAATTGTCAAACGTGCTTCGCTTCATAATGCAGACCAAATAGAAAAATTAAACCTTCGTATTGGCGACCAAGTGTACGTAGAAAAAGGAGGAGAGATTATTCCAAAAATAGTAGGCTTCGATGCGTCACAACGTGGATCACTGGAGGATGTTATTCAATATATTGAGCACTGTCCAGACTGTCAAACACAATTAGTTAGAATTGATGGAGAAGCACAACATTATTGTCCAAATGAATTGGGTTGCCCAACCCAAATTATCGGTCGAATTCAACACTTTGTCAGTCGCAAAGCCCTAGATATTGACGGGATAGGAGGGGAGACAGTCGGTTTGCTATTTCATCAAGGATTAATTCAGAATTGTGCAGATTTATATACCTTAAACAGAGATCAATTGCTCCCTCTAGAACGTATGGCAGAAAAATCTGTAGATAATCTATTAGCGGGAATTGAAGCATCCAAAGAGCAACCTTTCGAAAAAGTGCTTTTTGCCCTCGGGATTCGTCATGTAGGAGCTACCGTTGCAAAACGATTGGCAGTACATTTTGGATCAATGGATAAACTCCGAAAAGCAACTCCTGAAGAACTTCTTGAAGTGGAGGAAATCGGAGACAAAATTATAGCGAGTTTACACACTTATTTCCAAGTGGAGGTAAATCTTAGAATTATTGATAAACTAACAGCTTCAGGAGTCTCTATGGTAGGTGAAGTGAAAGTTCTTTCGTCTTCAGCCCTAGAAGGAAAAATAATTGTTGTTTCTGGGGTATTTCAAACCCTTTCTAGGAATGATCTAAAAACACTTATTGAAGACAATGGAGGGAAGGTAGGTAGTTCTATATCATCAAAGACAACTTTTGTTGTAGCTGGTGATTCGATGGGTCCAAGTAAAAAGCAAAAAGCAGAAAAATTGGGTGTCCCATTGATTGGAGAACAAGACTTTCTCAAAATGTTATGAATTCAACATCCCGTATTTTTTTGAAACAAAATTCTTTTTTTGTTTACAGTCTCTACTCAATTGTTAAATTTGCCAAAATTTAGACGTGTTCAGAGGATATTGGCATCGACGTGCGTACAGGAAAGCTTTGGTTGATTATATCAATCAAAGACCTATTAACAAACCATTTAGGATAAAAAAAATACGTATTCTAATTGATGAAAAGCTCGATATTCCCCCTTCTTTTTTTTCCGAATTAAGTAACGCATTAAACGTCAAGGAAAAGAATGTATCATTTATGACTTTCCCCATAAAAAATAAAAAAATACAAGACTCATCCTCTGTTTTTAATAGAAATGAGGTTAGTTTTTTTGGAAAATTTAGTTCAGGGTTACTTGTTTTTTGTGAGAAAGAGGTTGATTTACAATTAAATTTCTTTAATGAACAGAATTTATACCCCCATTGGGTGGCATGTGTTTCAAAGAAAAAATTAAGCATTGGATTTACTGGGGCAGATAATAGTATTAATGATCTTATATTTGACTTTCCTCCAACAAGCAAGGATGAGGTAAAAACCGAACTTATAAAGTATTTAAAGATTTTAAACCATATTTAATGATGGAGCAATTGAAAGGGACAGGAGTAGCTATTATTACTCCTTTTACAACTGATGGAGAGGTTGATTACAATGCTTATTCAACTTTAATTGAATTTTATATTGCAGAAGGAATTGATTATTTGGTTGTTCTTGGAACTACTGGAGAAACAGCTACTTTAACCAAGGAAGAAAAACAAAAGGTTGCAGAGACTGTTGTTCAAATCAATGCAGGGAGACTGCCATTGGTGATTGGGAAAGG
This sequence comes from Flavobacteriaceae bacterium, assembly GCA_030835845.1. GTDB lineage: Bacteria > Bacteroidota > Bacteroidia > Flavobacteriales > Flavobacteriaceae > Arcticimaribacter. The sequence goes on along the minus strand of JAUROD010000028.1, from coordinate 30,343 downwards.
AGGAAACAATACAGCTGCTTTAGTGGAGGAAATTAAAACATCTTCGTTTGATGGATTTGATGCAATTTTGTCCGTTTGTCCGTTTTATAATCGTCCCAATCAAGAAGGGTTATTCCAGCATTTTGCTGCTGTTGCAGAAGCGTCTCCTTTGCCAATACTCCTCTATAATGTTCCCTCAAGAACTGGAGTTAGTATTGCTAATGAAACTGTTGTAAGGCTTGCAAACACCTATCCTTTAATTATTGGGATAAAAGACGCTACTGGAGACATCGCATCTGGAAAAGAATTAATCCAATCTACCTCCCCCGATTTTCTTGTAATTTCAGGAGATGATGAATCGGCACTAGATCTTGTTCTATGTGGAGGGGTAGGCATAATTTCAGTGATTGGAGGTGGACTTCCTAGACTAGTTTCAAAAATGATTCAATTGGGAAGAGAACGAAAAACAGAGGAAGCTCAAAGTTTGCTTAACCAAATTCGTTTGATGATTGGTTTAATTTTTAAAGAAGGAAACCCTACTGGTGTTAAATCATTGCTTAAGCACCAAAACAAATGTGGAAATGAATTACGACTTCCTCTAGTTAGAGCTAGTGAAGCATTAAATATTGAAATTGCCTCAGCGTTTAGTAAGATTTAAACGCAATTAAAGTTTAGTTAAACCCATTAATGCACACTCCTTTTTTGTGATAAAACAACTACTTTTCACATTCATTTAATTTGATTAAATTTGCCGCATGTTAAAGACCTCCCATTTTATTGTTTTATCAATTATTTTTGCTGGAATTACTGTTTCTTGTAATCCCTACCAAAAAATGCTTAATAATCCAGATATCCAAGCTAAATATTTAGCTGCTGAAAATTATTATAACGGGGGTGAGTATAGAAGAGCAAATCGTTTATTCGAACAAGTTCTTCCCGCTTATCGAGGTAAACCTCAAGCTCAACGTGTTATTTTCTTTTTTGCAGACACTTATTTCAAGACAAGAGACTACTACCTTGCTGCATATCAATATGAAAGCTTTATCAAATCCTACCCAAAGAGTGATCGAGTAATCGAAGCTAATTTTATGGCAGCGAAATCGTACTACATGTTATCTCCTCGTTTTAGTTTGGATCAGAACAATACCGTTACTGCCATTGACAAATTACAAATATTCATTGATAATTATCCAGATTCAGAATATACCAGTGAAGCAAATTCATACATTCAAGAACTTCAAACGAAGTTAGAAAAAAAGGACTTTGAAATAGCAAAACAATATTACACCATACGTGATTACTCAGCTGCGATAAGTGCACTAGATAATTTTATTGCAACTTACCCTGGGACTCCTTTCCGCGAAGATGCACTTTATTTTAAGTTTTCCTCTTCTTACGAAATTGCCATGAATAGTGTTTTTACAAAAAAGCTCACACGATTGAAGGATTTAAGTGATGTATATAATACGCTTTTACGTTATTATCCAGAAACATTATTCCTAAATGATTTAAATGACAAAATGGATCAAGTTCAACGTGAAATTAAACAACTTGAGACATTAAATACAACGACAATAACTAAATAGACCTATATGACTAAGTACAGAGAATCAAAAGCTCCAGCTTCAACATCTACCTACAACAAAGAAACAATTGAAGCTGAAACTCAAAACATTTACGAGGCAATCTCGATAATTTCGAAACGTGCCACACAAATTAATCTTGATATCAAAAAGGAATTGCATGAAAAACTAGACGAGTTTGCAACCCATAATGATAGCTTAGAGGAAATTTTTGAAAATAAAGAACAAATTGAAGTATCTAAATTTTACGAAAGTCTTCCAAAGCCACACGCATTAGCAGTAGAAGAATGGTTAAACAACCGTGTTTACCATCGAAATACTGATGAATAAATGTCTATAATTAGCAGAAAAAAAGTTTTACTCGGTATATCGGGTGGAATTGCGGCATACAAAACACCTTTATTGGTTCGTGCTTTGATAAAAAAAGGTGCTGAGGTAAAGGTTGTCATGACACCTTCTGCAATCGACTTTGTCACTCCTCTTACATTATCTACTTTATCAAGGAATCCTGTTTTATCAAGCTTTACAGAAGCAGGTCAAGACGATCATCCCGAATGGAACAATCACGTTGATTTAGCTCTTTGGGCTGATTTGATGCTCATTGCGCCAGCCACATCAAATACAATTTCTGCTATGGTGAAGGCGAGCTGTAATAACCTTTTACTTGCATGTTATCTTTCTTCAAAACGTCCAGTTTTTGTTGCTCCGGCAATGGATTTAGATATGTACGCTCATCCAGCCAACCAATCAAATTTGGAACAATTAAAAATAAATGGTTGTTATGTTTTTCCAGCTGAGGAAGGTTTTTTAGCAAGTGGTCTTGAAGGTAAAGGTCGAATGATTGAGCCAGAAGATATGGTCCTTCAACTCGAAAATATACTCCTGTCGAAAGCTCCATTGGTAAACAAAAAAGTTCTCATTACCGCTGGACCAACCTATGAACCAATTGATCCCGTTCGATTTATTGGAAATCATTCCTCGGGTAAAATGGGGTATGCATTGGCAAATCATGCGGCAAGTCTTGGTGCACAGGTTGTCTTAGTGAGTGGTCCCACATCATTGACAATTGAAAACAGTATGATTAATCTTATAAAAGTTACTTCCTCTAAAGAGATGTTTGAAGCTGTTTTTGCACATTATCACCAAGTTGATATTGCTATTGCCTCTGCAGCAGTTGCTGATTTTAAACCAGCTAAAGTAGCTTCTCAAAAAATCAAAAAGCATGATGGAGCTGAATCCATAGAATTGATAGAAACCCAGGATATTTTATCTGAAATGGGAAGAACAAAAAAAGATCAATTCTTAGTTGGGTTTGCTCTTGAAACAGAAAATGAAGAAGCGAATGCACTCGTTAAACTGAAGAAAAAGAATGCAGACGCAATTGTGCTTAATTCACTTAATGACAAGGATGCTGGTTTCGGAGGAGATAAAAATAAAATTACTTTTATTTCAAAAAATAACGAAAAGAAAACGTTTGAATTAAAGCCAAAAACTGAAGTAGCTGCTGATATTTTTTCTGAAATCCTATCTTGTATATGAAAAGTTTAATTCATTTGATTTTAATTTTTTTTATCCTTCAACTCCAAGCACAACAAGTGGATGGACTTTTGGTTGTAAATTCAGAATTGGTTAATCAGACAAACCAACAAATTTTCAAAACCCTTGAGCAAAGTCTAAATACATTTATAAACAATACTGCATGGACTAACGAACCACGGGATAACAATCAAAAGGTTCGCTTAAATATGGCTCTTAACCTAAATGGGTATAATGGAACTGAATTTCAAGGAACCCTTCAAGTACAAATAGAACGTCCTGTATTTCAATCTACTTTTACAACACCTATTTTTAATTACTTGGATAAGGATATTTCATTTAGTTATGAGGAATATCAACCTATGTTTTTCAATGCCGCAAGCTTTGAGTCTAATTTGGTTTCTCTGATAAGTTTTTATGTGTATATGTCCCTTGGTGTAGAGGCAGATACTTTTTCATTGGAGGGAGGTACTCCTTACCTCAAACAAGCACAACAAATTATGGCATTGGCTCAACAGAGCAATAAAAAAGGTTGGAATCAAGCAGATGGCTCACATAATCGTTTTTGGTTAATTGACACAATGTTATCAAGTACTTTTAATGAGTTTCGTAAAATTCAATATGGGTATCATCGAGATGGCTTAGACTGGATGGTAGAAAATCCAGAAAAAGGGAAACAAGGTGTAATCGAGGCTATATCCAAATTTCAAACACTCTACAATCGTCGTCCCAATGCAATGCTCATTCAATTGTTTTTTGACACAAAAGCAGATGAAATAGTTGATATTTTTTCAGGTGGTCCAACAGTTGATTTTAAACCAACCCTAGATATTTTAAATCGAGTAGCTCCTTTTTTTAGTCCGATGTGGAAAAGAATTAAATACTAGTATTTTTGTTTGAAATTCGGATTGAACTCAAGTATATTTGAAATACGCTAATTAACTAAACTAGAGGCACCTTTTGTTAACTGAACTTAGAATATCCAATTATGCATTAATCGATGATTTGGAAGTTAATTTTTCCAAAGGATTGACCAGTGTCACTGGTGAAACAGGTGCAGGAAAATCAATCTTATTGGGTGGACTTGCTTTGGTTTTAGGTAAAAGAGCAGATTTAAGTACGTTGAAAGACAAAAACAAAAAGTGTTATGTCGATGCTACTTTTTCTATTAGTGCGTATAAATTAGAATCTTTTTTCGAAGTACTTGGTCTTGACTATGAGCCAATAACAATTATCAGAAGAGAAATAATTTCCTCTGGAAAGTCGAGAGCTTTTGTAAATGATACTCCAATTACGTTGGATATAATGCAACAGCTTGGAGATCGTTTGATTGATGTACATTCCCAACATCAAACACTTTCGTTAACGCAAAGTAACTATCAGTTGGAGGTATTGGATGCACTTGCTAAAAACAACTCTCTTCTTGAAAACTACCAAAATAGACTAGGTGCATACCGATTACATCTAAAAAGGCATGAGGATTTAAAAGAACAGCAAAATGCTTTAGTTCAAGAAAAAGAGTACAATACCTTTTTGTTAACTGAGCTTGAAAATGCTCCTTTGACTGACGGTATCTTAGAATCACTCAAAGAAGAAATTGAACAATTGAGCCATGTTGAAGAAATTGAATTCAATTTAGGAAAATCAGTCCAGATAATAGAGGAAGAACAGCAGGGTGTTCAAGTTCAATTAAACGAAGTGCGAAATTCACTTCAAAAAGTGGCACGTCTATCCTCGCGATATGAAGAACTTTCTCAACGTATGGAGAGTCTGGTGATTGAGCTTATCGACCTAAACAGCGAATTAGGAAGATATACCGATGAAATTGAGGCAAACCCAGTTCGATTAGAGGAAATACAATCTCAATATCAATTGATTCTCGACTTAATTCAAAAACACCAAGTACAAACGGTCGATGAATTGATTGAAAAAAGAAAACAACTCTCTGAAAAAGTAATTCAAACCGCTCAGCTGGATGAAACATTAACTCGACAAAAGGCTGAATTGGATAAAGAACGAAAAGTATTGAATGAATTGAGTGATGAATTAAATGAAAATCGCCAAAGTGCTATTCCGACTTTTGTGTCTGAAATCACCAAATTGCTTTCATTATTGGGAATGCCTAAGGCGCGATTTCAATTAAATTTGATTGCAATTGATACATTTTTGCCTCATGGGAAAGTGAATTTAGATTTCACTTTTTCTGCAAATGAAGGAAGTGATTTTGGTCCGTTGGCAAAAGTTGCGTCAGGAGGTGAATTGTCAAGAATTATGTTGAGTATTAAAGCAATTCTCTCCCAATTTAAAACACTCCCAACCATCATTTTTGATGAAATTGACACCGGTGTATCTGGAGAAATTGCACATAAAACAGCTGAAATTATGGCTCAAATGAGTGATTATATGCAAGTCATCACGATAACTCATTTACCTCAAGTGGCTGCCAAAGGAATTCATCATTTTAAAGTATTTAAAGAAAATAAAGAAGGAAGTACCTTTACACGTTTACGTAAATTATCTTTTGAGGATAGGATAATTGAAATTGCCCAAATGCTTTCAGGGGAAGTACCCACCGATAGTGCGCTAAATCACGCTAAAGAGTTATTGAATTAACGTATATTTGCATCTAGAAATCATAAATTGACATATTATGTCCCACAAACTATTACAAGGGAAAAAAGGAATTATTTTTGGTGCATTAGATCACCAATCAATTGCTTGGAAAACAGCAGAGAGTGTATTTGAACAAGGCGGTCAGGTGGTACTTACAAACGCACCTGTTGCTTTACGAATGGGAACAATCAACGAATTAGGTGAAAAAATCAATGCACCTATTATTCCAGCAGATGCGACTTCATTGGAAGATTTAGAACAACTTATTGACCAAGCAATGGAGCATCTCGGAGGTAAGCTTGACTTCGTTCTTCACTCAATTGGAATGTCAGTAAACGTTCGTAAAGGAAAACATTACACAGATCTCAACCACGATTGGATGACTAAAGGGTGGGATGTGTCTGCAGTTTCTTTTCACAAACTGATGCAAACCCTTTACAAAAAGGATGCAATGAATCAAGGAGGTAGTATTATTGCTTTGAGTTATATCGCAGCGCAACGTACTTTTCCAAATTATAATGATATGGCGGATAACAAAGCCTATTTAGAGTCGATCGCACGTAGTTTTGGCTATTTTATGGGAAAAGACAAAGGAGTCCGTGTAAATACGATTTCTCAGTCTCCTACGCTTACAACAGCGGGGCAAGGAGTAGAAGGATTAGATGGCTTTTTAAAATATGCTGAAAAAACATCTCCACTTGGAAACGCAACAGCAAAAGAATGTGCAGACTATACCGTAATGATGTTTTCAGATTTCACTCGAAAAGTGACTATGCAAAACCTCTTTCATGATGGTGGATTTTCAAATACTGGAGTTAGTCAAGAGGTAATTGACATGTTAAGCTAAAACATTTCCTGATGAAAAACGAATCCACCTGGGCTACTTTGTTGCAAAAAGCCTTAATGGATAAGGGGAAGATTCGTTTTTTTTTGGTTTTCCTTCTGCTTTCATTTGTGTTTTGGTTTTTTACCAAGTTCTCAAAAGAGTATACAGAAGTAGTTGTTTTTCAGTTCGACTGGAGTGATTTACCTGCTTCAATAATTCCATTGGATAGACAGTCTTTTGAAATTGAGGTGACATTAAATGCTACCGGATTTCAGTTTTTGTACTACAAATACATTGATCACTATCTAACATTATCATCTGAAAATGCTGTATTTGAAAAAGGTACCGCAACTGTACCTATCAACGCACAACTAAAGTATTTACAAGACCAATTATTTGGAGACAATAGTATTCTTAATTTGTTTCCAGAAACATTTTTCTTTAATTATCAGGAATTAGCAAATAAACGTATCCCGATAGTTTCAAAACCACTCGATTTAGCTATTGGATATTCACAATCAGAAATTCGTTTTTCACCCGATAGTATCACAATTACAGGTCCAATAGACTTAGTTGATCAATATCAGTCTATTGAACCAATATTCACTTTTACAGCAAAAATCAATAAAAGTATTAGTGTAGAGGTAGCCTTAGAAACCTTAGATAATCAGTTAATGGTTAGTGAACAAAATGTTTGGATGGAGGTTGATGTTAAAAGATTTTCAGAAAAAACATTTAAATTACCAATTAGTTGGGACAATTTACCTCCGGGAGAAGTTGTTAAATTATTTCCAGATAAAATTATGGTTGTATTTGCTGCTCCTTTAGAACAATTACGTGTAATTCAATCAACTGATTTTGAATTGAAAGTAGATTACAATGAGGTATTAGCAGGAGCTAATAAACTCACAGTTTCAATTCTTAAAAGCCCAGATGGAATTAAAAACCTTAGGTTAGAACCAACTGCTATTGACTACTTAATTCGTGAGCAATGACAAAGATAATTGGGCTTACCGGAGGGATTGGAAGTGGAAAAACGAGTATTTTAAAGGAATTTAAAACTCTTGGAATCCCTTGTTATCAAGCTGATTTGGAAGCAAAAAGATTGATGGAGGAGTCCGAAGAGTTGATAGGTCATATAACTAAGCTTTTTGGACTAAGTTCCTACAAAGAAAATAGACTCAATCGAGAATTCATTGCCTCTATTGTATTCAATAACCCTGATGCACTAAAACAGCTAACAAATATAGTTCATCCAGCAGTTGAGAAAGATTTTACAGACTGGTTAACTCAAACTAGCGCTGCATACGTAATTAAAGAAGTTGCTATTCTATTTGAGCACGGAGGCGAAAAAAAGATGGATGCTACAATATTGACTACAGCTCCAATGGAGGATCGTATTGTGCGTGTAATTAATAGAGATAAATGTTCGAGGGAAGAAGTTTTAGCCAGAATGAAAAATCAATGGGATGATGAAAAAAAAATACCCTTGGCAGATTTTGTCATTGAGAATAACAATTGGGAGGAAACAATAAAGCAGATTAAATATATTGACAAACAAATAAGAGCGATGAATCATGAGCATTAACATAGTATTAGCATTCCTAATCATGTATTTTCATCACCTTTGCATTAACGGTGTAGTTAACAAATGAAAAAAACCTATTTCTTATCGTTAATCATTTTTATGATTTTTTCAGTTGCTGGAATTATTCTAATCCAAGGTTATTGGATCTATACTGCGATTGATAATCGAGAAGAGGAATTTTCATTTGCTGTTCAACAATCGATGAGTTCAGTCGCAAAAGATATTCAAGAAATAGAATTACAGCATTATATAAACACATTTGAAAGTTTAACAGATTCGATTGGTAAGCCAGACCGGTCAAGACTTCGCGAAGTTTTTTTATTTTATGACTCTGAGGATGAATCAAACCTTTCTTCACTTTTTACTTTTGGTTTATTAGAAGAAGAGTACAGCATTCCATTTTCCAGTGAAGATGGTCAGGAAGGAGAACTGTCACGTGTCACTGATTTTAAAGGGATAGAGACAACCCGTATTTTTAAACAAGCTTTTGACCGTGAAAATCAACGTACTTTTTCCACTGAAACATATCAGAAAATAGAACGTATTAATACCATTGATCAAGCGACATATGCATCGATTTTTTCAAAAATGGCAAATTCATTCCCTATTCATAAAAGAGTCAAGGCAGAGGAATTGGAATTTTTACTTAAGCGCGAATTATCCTCTCGAAATATTATAACACCTTTTGAGTTTGGTATATTTAGTCAAGGTTTAGCGACTCGTGTCACATCAAATAATTATGTTGAAACTCAAGAAGGCCCAAGATACAGCATACCCATTTTTAGCGATAATTTGAATGAAAGCAACTATGATTTAATTGTATCCTTTCCTGAGAAAAACAGTTATGTACTTTCTTCTATTGTAGGAGTTGCAAGTTTGTCGTTTATACTTACACTTTTAATTGTAATTGTATGTGGAATTTCCCTTTTTCAGATTCTTCAACAAAAGAAAATATCAGAGATCAAATCCGACTTCATCAATAATATGTCGCATGAATTTAAAACACCAATAGCAACAATCAATTTGGCAATTGATGCGATTGAAAATCCAGCCAATATAAAAGATACTTCTAAGGTTTCTCGCTACCTTCAAATGATGCGTGAGGAAAATAAACGGATGCAAGACCAAGTGGAAACAATATTGATGATATCACAACTAGATCGCGGTACAACACCAATGGAATTAGCACCAATTTCTATACACGATCTTATTTTAGACGCTATATCTCACGTTGAATTAATAGTCCAAAACAGAGATGGTAAAATTAAAAAAGACCTAAAAGCAAAACAATTTATGGTGATGGTTAACCCAAATCATTTAACAAATGTGCTTATTAATTTACTTGACAATGCAATAAAATATTCAGAAGGTTCTCCAATAATTGAATTGTCTACATGGGAAGAAAAAAGTCATATTGTAATTGAGTTAAAAGATTACGGAATAGGGATGGATCAAGAAACCTTAAATTTAATTTTTGAGAAATTTTACCGTAAAGAAAGTGGGAATGTTCACAATATTAAGGGACATGGACTGGGTCTAACCTATGTGAAGAAAATAATCACTTTATTAAATGGCACAATTAATGTTAATAGTGTTAAAGGCGAGGGTTCAACTTTCGTCATAAAATTACCCCTAATTAATGATTAAACTTTAATATCACCTTTTATGAAAGCAGACCATAGAAATATACTTTTAGTTGAAGATGATCCAAATTTTGGAAGTATTTTAAAAGAATATTTAATGATTAATGGATATGAAGTTACTCTCGCAAAAAATGGAATCGAGGGAATGGAAAAATTCAAAAAAGATACTTTTGACCTTTGTTTACTTGATGTAATGATGCCCTACAAAGATGGGTTTACACTGGCAAAAGAGATTCGTGAGAAAAACGAGAGTGTTCCTCTAATTTTTTTGACCGCAAAAACAATGAAAGAAGATGTGCTCAAAGGATTTAAAATTGGAGCAGATGATTTTTTATCAAAGCCATTTGATTCTGAAGTTTTATTAGCAAAAATTAAATCTATACTTAGTCGTCGTATGACTCAAGTCGTACCCGAATCTGATGAAATGGATTTTGTTATTGGAGAATTTAAACTCAATGCAAAGCTCAGAATGTTAACGTTTAAAGATGAGAATCCATTAAATTATCCCCAAAAGAAAACCAATTATTACGACTTTTAGCATTGCATATCAATGACTTAATGCCAAGAGATAAAGCATTAAATAAAATTTGGAGAGATGACAACTATTTCACCTCTCGTTCAATGGATGTCTATATAGCAAAGTTGAGAAAATACCTCAAGCAAGATGGCAATGTGGAAATACTTAATATCCACGGAGAGGGATTTCGTTTAGTGGTTAAGCCTTAGTTGTTTCTCGGGTGAAAATCATTCAGTGTTCTTGCTAAATGTTTTGAGTCAAGGTGAACATATACTTCAGTTGTAGTTATACTTTCGTGACCCATCATCTGTTGTATTGACCTTAAATCTGCTCCATTCTCAAGTAAATGGGTTGCAAATGAATGCCGAAAAGTATGAGGACTCACTTTTTTCTGAACTCCAGCAAGTTTGGTGGCTTGTCGAACAATTGTAAAAATCATTGCACGTGTAAGTTGTCTCCCATTTTGATTTAGAAACACAATATCTTGTGCTTCTTTTTTGATTGGATAATGCACACGAGATTCATCAATATAGCACAAGACCCTTTTTTTACAAATGCCTCCCAATGGAACTAATCTCTGTTTGTTTCCTTTTCCAGTAATTAGGATCAAATTTTCTTCAAAATGGATATCTGACATTCTTAAGTTTAACAGTTCGCTTACACGAAGACCACTCCCGTACAATAACTCAATAATTGCCATATTTCGATGTCCTTGTTTGTTACTTAGGTCAATAGATGCTAGTATTGAGTCAATTTCAGAAACGCTTAAAACTTCAGGTAGTTTTTGTCCAATTTTAGGAGAATCAATTAAATCCATTGGTGAATCACTGCGATAGTCCTCAAAGATTAAATAGTTAAAAAAACTTTTTAAGCCTGAAATCTGTCGAGCTTGAGATCTACTACTTACTTCTTTTGCTAAAAAATAGACATAGGCATTAAGGTCATCTTTGCTACAGCTTTGAATTGTAAAATTCAAATTATTTGCCTTTATATAGTCAATAAATGCCTGTATGTCATAGTAGTAGCTTTGAATGGTGTTTTCAGACAACCCCCTTTCAAGCCGAAGATATATAGTGTAATCCTTAAGAGCGTTTTCCCAATGTGTCAATTATAGTTCAAATTTCATTCCAGTCTTCGCAATCTGAAACCCCTTTTCAGTTAATAATTGGAAAGCCTTACTGTTGCGTTTTAATAGTGGATTGGTATGGTTAAAATGGATAAAATAAATTTTTGCTTTTTCTGAGGAGGATAGTGAGTCGAAACGCTGTATGCTTTCAACTACAAAAGGATGTGGAATTGCATCCATATTTCGGTTTGGCAATTCTTTTCCATCAAAAAAAGTGGCATCTAAAAAAGCAAAATCAACTTCATTAATTAGATTTTCTATTGCGGTATCCCAACGTTCCCATTTATCTATATCGGGTATGAATAAAGCCGTTTTCTGACTCCCCTTGATAATAAACCCAACTGTTTCAGAATACTCATCTCGATGGGGTACTAGGATAGGAGTTATATGTAAATTAGAACTCAATTTCAATTCTTTTTCTGGAACAAGCTCCATGATATTAATATTTTGATTTAAAACCAATTGTTCCCAAGGTCCATTTTTTCTTAAAAAGTCAGCCATTCTTTTAGCCGCAAAAAGTGGAATATTATTTCCATTCATTGCTTCTTTTCCTAAATATAATAACCCTGAATAATGTCCAATATGACCATGTGTGATAAAAATTCCACTCATATTAGTCAACCCTCTTGTTTCAGCCTCTAAAAGTGCCAATTGCTGACCAATATCTGGAGTTGCCTCGAATAGATAATGAGTTTTTATAGTATTATCAATAACACCAAGCGAAACAACATTTTCCTGAATACCATTGTCCCAAAGTGATATGCAACATTCTTTTTTACATCCAATTTGTGGAGCCCCAGCATCTTGAGCAGTCCCAAGGATATGCAAGCTAACTTGTCCGAAAACATTAGTATAAGCATTGATAATCCAAAATAAAAACAACAAAGTGATTTGTTTTTGGCTACTCACAAAATGTTTATTTCTACTCATCCTCGTGTCTGTTGAAATCCAAACTAAGATAACCAATTATTTACGGTTTCTTTTTTCTGCTAGGGCAAATCAATTTTTTAGGGTATTTTTACCTTATGAAACTCAGTATTATAAACGGACCAAATTTGAATTTGCTTGGTACTCGCGAACCTGGAATTTATGGTTCACAAACCTTCGAACAGTTTTTTGAAGAAGTTAAAAGCAAATATCCGCAAATTGATTTTAATTATTTTCAATCTAATGTTGAAGGAGAAATCATTGACGAACTTCAGCGTGTAGGTTTTAGTGCTGATGGAATTATTTTAAATGCAGCAGCATACACACACACTTCTGTGGGTATAGGAGATGCTATAAAAGCGATTGAAACAGATGTCATTGAAGTTCATATTTCAAATACATTTGCACGTGAAGATTTTAGACATACTTCGTATATAACTCCAAATGCAAAAGGACTTATTCTTGGTTTTGGATTGGATTCTTATCGTTTAGCAATTGAAAGTTTCTTAAGCTAAAACTATCTTTCTTCTTTTAGAAAAGTATTTATTGCATTACCTACTTTTTTGGGTTGTTCGTCGCCTATAAAATGCCCTGCTTTTAAGTATTTTATTTTTAAATTACTAAAAACAGAATCAGCCTTAAACAAAAAATCTTTGATTATTACTGGATCTAATTCTCCATGAATGATAAGTGAAGGCATTAAAAGTGTATTTTTATGATAGGTCTTCCATCTTAGGCGATCAGTGGGTAGGCTGCGATATAAATTTGCTCCACTTGTGATTGTACCATCAATTTTATAACATCTTATATATTCTTGAATAGCTTCTTCTGGGATAGGACTGCTTATTCCGCGACAAAAAAAGCGTATCCAAATATCTTCTTTTCCTTCAATCATTTTTTCTGCAAAGCCTGGAATACTTTGAAAAAATTGATACCATGAAGATCGAAACATCTGTTTTCCTAAAGTTTGAGCTGCTTTTTTCTTTCCTTCCGCATTGTGAATTAACATCATATTTAAAATGATTAATTTTTTTATGCGTTGAGGTTGTAAAAGTGCCATTTCTTGAACAACTGCACCTCCCCAGTCATGTCCCCCGAGATAAAACTCTTCCAACCCAAGAGTGTCAGCTATTGCAAAAAGATCCAAAGCAAGCTGGTCTTTGGTGAATTTATCTACCTCATCATTTCGTTCACTGTCTCCTAGTCCTCTTAGGTCAGGAGCAATTACAAAATAATCAGTTAAATATTTCGAAACTTCAATCCAGCAGTAACTACTTTGTGGCCAACCATGAACAAGCATCAAAACTGGACATGTTGTTTTACCGAAGATACGATAGGAGAAATTACCTCGTTCTGTGTTTATTTTTTTTACCATAAGTAAACTTACTTTTTCTTCACCATACTTCGAAATTTAATCGAAGTTATCAGTCCAATAAAGGCAAATACAGCAAGAAGACCAAAAACATATTGATGTCCTTTTACACCTGGATTTTGATCTAATAATTGTCCCATTATAGGTCCCATAAAAATATCTGGAGTATATCCTATAATGGAGATTACGCCTACTGCAGTGCCTGTAATAGCGTAAGGGATATTTCCTTCTTGAATTGATGCAAAGTATAGTGTTCTTAATCCATACGTACCTATACCTGTGATTATCACAGAGAGAAAAAACAAGGCATTTAAAGGGGATTGTACATTACCGGATGCAAACATCAAAGCACCTACTAAAAGAATGATAAAACCGATAATTAACCATATTGAATTACTCGTATGGTCAGCAAAAAATCCAATTGAAATACATACGATAGGTCTTAGATACATTTGATAAGAGCCGACACGAGCTGCGTTAACCTCGTCAAAAAGCATTACTTCTGCTGCATACAACGAAAGTATATCTGTTACTTTATATCCAACATAAGCAGATAATACAATTAGTACTAAGAGCCAAACGGCAGGAATTTTAATTACTTTCAGTATTTTCTCCCAAGAAGCTTTTTTAGAAACAGTAGATTTGGTTTGAATGATATTATCTTTTAAAAAGAGAAGCACCAAAAAACCAATAACAATAATCATAGATGAAGCAAGCAAGATAACTGCTCTAAATGCGTTTTGCCGATCACCAAAAGAGGTAGATTGAATATGTTCGGGGAGAAATAGAGCAAAAACAGCAACTCCCAAGGCGCCAATAGATGCGGCAACGATTCCACGTCCACCTTCGAGTAAACCAAATGCTTTTCCTTGACGATTAAGTCCACCCCAACTTCGGGTTGCTTTTATCATTGCTGCCCAAAATAAAAAAATTGTAGAAAAACCCCAATAGGCATAAATGAATTGAAGAATATAGTAGGAGGGGAAAGTAGCTAGTAAATACCCTCCCATTGCTGTCATTATTAGAGATATAGCCATTAGTTTTTTTGGAGCAAAACGATCGGCAATTGCTCCTCCGAATACATATGAGAGCATGGCTATAATTCCATAGATGGAATAGAGTGAACCCAACTCAAAGTTTGTTAGCTGAAAAACAGATAAAAAAGTTGGACGAAAAATTCTACTTAACAAAAAAGGCAAAATAAAAACAGATTCCCCCGCAACCATCAATAAGATAATCTGAAGAAAAGAAGTTTTATGAGTGGGTGATTGTCCGATCTATGAGATGTTTGCTTCAATTTAGTGTTTTTTCATTAAAGCTCCTAGGATATACCCCTAACATTAGGTTTCAAGGGAAATATTTACAAATCTAATCATATCAAAAAAGCCAGTATAATTACCGGCTTTTAATATTAAAACTCTTTAAAGATGTAGGTTGCGTTACAAATGAATCACTTCATCGTATGCATCGGCTACAGCTTCCATCATCGCTTCACTCATCGTAGGGTGAGGGTGTACAGCTTTTAAAACTTCATGACCGGTAGTTTCCAGTTTACGTCCTAGTACTGCTTCTGCAATCATATCAGTTACTCCTGCGCCAATCATGTGACAGCCAAGCCATTCTCCATATTTAGCATCGAATATAACTTTTACAAAACCTTCTGAAGATCCACTGGCTTGTGCTTTTCCTGATGCTGAAAAAGGAAATTTACCAACCTTAATTTCATAGCCTTTATCTTTTGCTTGGGCTTCGGTAAGACCTACAGATGCCACTTCAGGATAACAATACGTACAGCCTGGTATATTGCCATAATCCAGCGGCTCAACCTTATGACCTGCAATTTTCTCAACACATAAAATTCCCTCAGCAGAAGCAACATGAGCTAAAGCCTGCCCTTGTGTTACGTCTCCAATTGCGTAATAACCAGGTAAATTAGTTTGATAAAAGTCGTTTACTAAAATCTTGTCTCTATCCACTGCAATACCAACTTCTTGTAAGCCGATATTTTCAATATTGGTTTTGATTCCAACGGCAGACAGAACAACATCAGCTTTTAACTTTTCTTCTCCTTTATCGGTTTTTACTGTTGCAGTAACTCCTTTTCCAGAGGTGTCAACGTGAGTTACTTCTGCTGAAGTTAGGATATTTATTCCTGATTTTTTAAACGATCTTTCTAACTGTTTAGATACTTCTTCATCTTCAACGGGTACAATTCTGTTTTGGAATTCAACTACTGTAACTTCAGTTCCCATTGCATTGTAGAAATATGCAAATTCGATTCCGATAGCTCCAGAACCAACAACAATTAGTTTTTTGGGTTGTTTTGATAACGTCATCGCCTCGCGATATCCAATCACTTTTTTACCATCTTGAGGTAGATTAGGTAGTTCACGAGAACGTGCACCTGAGGCAATTATGATATGATCTGCTTCGTGAATTTCTTCTTTGTTATCTAGGGTGACACTTACTTGTTTTTTGGGTAAAACTTTCCCAAATCCATTAAGTATATCTATTTTATTCTTTTTCATTAAAAACTGAACACCCTTGCTCATTCCCTCTGCTACATTTCGACTTCTGTTTACAACTGCGTCAAAATCCTTATCGTATTCTTTAACGACTAAACCATAGTCTCCAGCATGTTTTAGGTAATCAAAGACTTGCGCAGATTTTATAAGTGCTTTTGTAGGAATACATCCCCAGTTAAGACAAACCCCTCCAAGGCTTTCCTTTTCAACAACAGCTGTTTTAAAACCTAATTGTGACGCACGGATTGCTGTTACGTAGCCTCCAGGTCCACTTCCAATAACGATAATGTCGTATTTTGCCATTTTTCTTCCAAATTAAAATCTGCACAAATGTACAAAATCAATGCGATTCGTCCTCATCTGAACGAAAATCAATACTAGCAGAATTTACGCAATAACGTTGTCCTGTTTCTGTTGGACCATCTTCAAAAATATGACCCTGATGTCCACCGCAATTGGAACAAAGTATTTCAACACGATGCATACCTAGTGAGGTATCTTTTCGGTACTCAATTGCTCCTTCAATACTTCTGTCATATGAAGGCCAACCACATCCACTATCAAACTTTGCAGAAGATTCGTATAAGTCACTCCCACACCCTTTGCAGGAGTACGTTCCTTTAATCTTATGATTGTTGTATTTTCCAGTAAAAGGATATTCTGTACCAGCTTCACGAAGAATACGATATTCTTCAGGGGAAAGAAGAGATTTCCATTCTTCCTCAGGTTTATTCACTTTGTATTTACTCATTTTCACTAGGTATAAAGTTAAGTGCAGCAGAATTAATGCAATGACGCTTACCTGTTGTATTTCTTGGACCGTCACTAAACATATGTCCTAAATGCCCTCCACAAACAGCACATTTTAGTTCAGTTCGTGCATACCCAATTTTATAATCAACATCATATTCGATATTTTCATCATTTCCACGGTCGAAAGATGGCCAACCTGAGCCTGAATCGTATTTATGTGCCGATGAGTACAATGGCGTATTGCATCCAGCGCATGCATATATGCCTTTTCCTTTTTGGTAATTCAACTCACCACTAAAAGCTCTTTCTGTGGCAGCTTTTCGCAAAACTTGATAGGTAAGTGACGGGAGTATTTGTCTCCATTCTTCGTCAGTTTTTGTAACTTGATACGATTTAGGAGCGTTGGATTCTTTGGTTTTTTTCTCTTGCTGACAACTCCCAATTGTGGGACTAATCAACAATAAAAAAGCGAACAATTTGAGTGTTAATTTCATTACTTTTTTTTAAAGATATTGTAATAAATTGAAATCAAAGGCTGTGCCAATAACAAAATCTCCATTTTTAGTAAGTTTTAACATCTTAAAAAATCTTAAAGTATAACTTTAATAACACATCTATAGGTATTCAATTAAATTAGAATAATTAGTTTAATTAATATAATTTAAAATATTGATAAATAGTATTTTAAAATATTAAATAAATTTTTTTTATAGTATCAATATTTTTATCTTTTACAAGAAAAATTTACATTATTCTTCAATTTATAAATTTCACCTTACTGCTTCTAGCCAGTCAAAAGGTTGTATATTTATTGTTTACTATATCTATGTTAGAAACTAAAAAACCATTACCCAAAGGAAGTAAGAAATTAATCAATGCGTGGGCTATTTATGATTGGGCAAATTCTGTTTATTCATTAGTAATTTCCTCAGCAATTTTTCCAATTTATTATGCAGCTCTTTTTGTGGATGATAATATAATTCCATTTCTCTCTTACGAAATAAAAAATACTGCGATGATTAGTTTTGTTACTGCACTTTCTTTCGTGGTCGTTACTTTTATAACACCACTTTTATCTGGAATTGCAGATTATATTGGAAACAAGAAATTATTTATGCAATTTTTTGTTTACCTCGGCTCATTGTCTTGTGTTGGTTTGTATTGGTTTGATCTTGATACTATTTACTTAGGTTTATTTTTCTATTTTTTGGCTATGATTGGTCTATGGTCGAGTTTGGTATTCTATAATTCATATCTCCCTGACATTGCCCATGAGAACCAACAAGATAAAGCAAGTGCTAAAGGATATGCAATGGGATACGTTGGAAGTGTTCTTTTGTTACTATTCAATTTATCCATGGTAATGATGCCAGATTCTTACGGTATTTCAGGGACAGAATCAGAAGCGGCAATGACTGCAATGAAATACTCTTTTGTATCGGTAGGAATTTGGTGGATTTTATTTAGTCAATATTCATTTTACTATTTACCGAAAGGAAATCAAAACAAACAAAAGGTGACCAAAGATGTTGTTTTGAAGGGCTTTCGTGAATTACGTACCGTGTATCATCAAATGTCTGGTAATTATAAAATCAAACGTTATTTGATTGCCTTTTTCGTTTATTCTTTGGCACTTCAAACGGTTATGTTAGTTGCTGCATACTTTGGAGAAGAGGAAATCGCATGGGCTACTGACAGTGAAAAAACAATTGGATTGATAGTAAGCATATTACTCATTCAATTGGTCGCAATTTTTGGTGCGTTACTTGCAGCTCGCTCAGCCATTCGTTTTGGGAATGTCCCCACTTTGATTGTTATAAATTTGATATGGGGTTCGATTTGTGTGTATGCCTATTTTATTCGAACACCTTTGGAATTTTATTACGTGGCTGGATTTGTTGGTCTTGTGATGGGTGGATTACAAGCAACATCCCGTGCCACTTATTCTAAGTTTATTCCGAAGACCGATGACACCACATCTTATTTTAGTTTTTATGCGGTAACCGAAAAGGTTGGCATTGTGATTGGGATGCTTCTTTTTGGTGCAATTGACCAAATTACAGGGAGCATGCGAAATTCTATTGTGGTATTTGTACTCTTTTTTGTAGTTGGGGCAATTCTTTTGACACGGGTAAACAAAAAACCA
Source organism: Flavobacteriaceae bacterium (assembly GCA_030835845.1). Taxonomy (GTDB): domain Bacteria; phylum Bacteroidota; class Bacteroidia; order Flavobacteriales; family Flavobacteriaceae; genus Arcticimaribacter. The sequence continues at coordinate 11,209 of JAUROD010000028.1, read as the reverse complement.
CGCTTGGCATAACTATTGAACGTTATTACGTAAATAATAAAAATTAGGATCTCCTTGTCAGTTTGTGACAAGTTGACCGATAGATGCCTTATGTCGAAATTAATGTTTAACTCCCTAGACAACTTGTCACTTCAAGATATAGAATCAGATGGAGAGTTGATTCCACTACTAACAACAGAGGATGAAGAAGCTTTGGAAAAAGAAGATCTTCCAGATACAGTACCTATTCTTCCTTTAAAAAATACAGTCCTTTTTCCAGGAGTAGTAATTCCAATTACTGTCAGTCGGGATAAATCAATTCAGCTCATCAAGGATGCAAACAAAGGAGACAAAGTGATTGGTGTCGTAGCTCAGAAAGATCAATCCATTGAAAATCCTAGTTCTAAAGATATATATAGACTAGGGACTGTTGCTCAAATTCTACGTGTATTGACTATGCCCGATGGGAACACAACAATCATTATACAAGGAAAAAAGCGATTTGAAATTAATCAAATTCAATCTGAGGAGCCTTACATCAAGGCAGACATCAAAAAGGTGGACGAAGATCGAAATTTAATTGAGAATTCAGAATTCAATGCTATTGTTGATTCAATCAAGGAAATGGCACTTCGAATTATTGAAGAAAGCCAAAACATTCCTACAGAAGCTTCATTTGCTATAAAAAATATTCAAAGTCACTCGTTTCTGATCAATTTCGTTTCTTCAAACATGAGTTTGACTGTTAAAGAGAAACAAGAGATTCTATCCACATTGAATATCAAAGAGCGCGCATTATTGTGTTTGGAGTATATGAATGTAGAATATCAAAAACTTGAGCTTAAAAACGACATTCAATCGCGAGTACGACACGATTTAGATCAGCAACAACGTGAATATTACTTGCATCAACAAATGAAAACCATTCAGGAGGAGTTGGGTGGTGTTTCTTATGAAGAAGAAATTGAAGAGATGCGTTTACGTGCAAAAGATAAAAATTGGTCAAGTGAGGTTGGAAATCATTTTGAAAAAGAGTTATTGAAAATGCAGCGAATGAATCCTCAAGTTGCCGATTATTCAATTCAACGAAATTACCTTGATTTATTTCTTGACTTACCATGGAATCATTTTTCAAAAGATAAATTTGATTTAAAAAGAGCTCAAAAAATCCTCAATCGAGATCATTACGGATTAGAAGAAGTGAAGAAGAGAATCATTGAATATTTAGCTGTTCTCAAGCTTAGAAATGACATGAAATCACCTATTCTTTGTTTGTATGGTCCTCCAGGGGTTGGAAAAACCTCATTAGGAAAGTCAATTGCAGAAGCATTGGGACGTGAATATGTACGAATTTCTTTAGGAGGTATGCGTGATGAAGCAGAAATTAGGGGACATCGTAAAACCTATATTGGTGCATTGCCAGGAAGAATCATCCAAAGTCTTAAAAAAGCAGGTACATCAAACCCAGTATTTGTTTTAGATGAGATAGATAAATTAAGTAACAGCCATCAAGGAGATCCCTCTTCTGCATTATTAGAGGTACTAGACCCAGAACAAAATGCTAGCTTTTACGATAATTTCTTAGAAATGGGATATGATTTATCCAAAGTGATGTTCGTTGCTACTGCAAACAATCTAGCACCTATACAACCTGCATTACGTGATCGTATGGAAATCATAAACGTTAGTGGTTATACCATTGAAGAAAAGGGGATGATTGCAAAACGTCACTTGTTACCTAAGCAGCTAAAAGAACATGGACTGACAAAGGATAAACTCAATCTTTCGAGCAAAGTATTGGAAGCAATTGTGGAGGGATATACCAGAGAATCTGGAGTTCGTGGTTTAGAAAAACAAATTGCCAAATCAGTGCGTTATGTCGCTAAGTCAATAGCACTACAAGAAGACTATGTAAGCACTCCGAAGACTAGTGATTTAAAAGAAATTCTCGGACCTGTTAAGGTAACCCGTGACTTGTATGAAAACAATCAAACTGCTGGAGTTGTCATTGGATTAGCATGGACTTCAGTAGGTGGAGATATACTATTCATTGAGTCTGCATTATCTCCAGGGAAAGGGTCACTTTCAATCACAGGGAATCTTGGCAAAATCATGAAGGAGTCTTCCACAATTGCAATGGAATATATCAAAGCAAATGCGGATAAACTTGGACTAGTTGACTTTCCTTTTGATAAATATAATATTCATATTCACGTGCCAGAGGGAGCAACTCCAAAGGATGGTCCAAGCGCCGGAATCACTATGTTAACATCGCTCGTATCACTTTTTACCCAAAAGAGGGTTAAGAAAAACGTATCAATGACAGGAGAAATTACACTCCGTGGAAAAGTTCTCCCAGTTGGTGGAATTAAAGAAAAAATTTTAGCAGCAAAACGTTCAAAGATTAAGGAGATTATTTTAAGTGAAAGTAACCGTAAGGACATAGAAGAGATTGATGCACCTTATTTAAAGGGACTAACTTTTCATTTCGTAAAAGAAATGCATGAGGTTCTTGATATTGCGATTACAGACCAAAAAGTAAAGAACGCAAAAGTACTATAGATGTGTACTGTCAGCTTTGTTCCTACCAAGGAAGGTTTTGTGTTTAGCTCAAATAGAGATGAAGACGTTTCGCGAGCAGCAAATCGTTTAGTTGAACAAGTGAATGAGTCTTGTACCCTGTATTATCCTCAAGATGAACTTGCAAAGGGAAGCTGGATTGCTTTTTCTAATACCAATCGATTTGTTTGTATTCTTAATGGAGCATTTAAACCCCATCAAAGAAAAGAAACCTATTCAATGAGTAGGGGAATTATGGCGCTTTCTTTTTTCGATTACCCGTCTATTTCAAAATTTATAGAAAGTTTTGAATTTAATGGAGTGGAACCTTTTACTTTAATCCTTTTTGATAATAATGAGTTCAGTGAATTAAGATGGGATGAAAATGAGCTTCATCACAAAAAACTAGCCTTGGACGAAGTACATCTTTGGTCCTCCTGCACTCTTTACACAACTCAATGGTGGGAAAAAAGAAGTGTCGAGTTTGCTGATTTTGTTGCTCAAAAATCACCTACACAACAGGACATTATAAAATACCACCGTAATAAGTTAGCCTTTGAACCACTTGCATTACAAGATAGGATTGGGGTATCTGAGCCATTAAAGGGTTTGTCTATTGAAACCACTTCAGTTTCCTCAATAGCACAGTATAAAAAAGGATTTTCTTTTCAGTTTCAGCGAATGGATGACTCTATAAAATTGACAAAAGTCATTGACTAGCCCTATCTTTGTACTATGGCACATCAAATAATTGCAATCGACGGCTTTGCCTCAACAGGAAAGAGTACGTTGTCAAAGCGTTTGGCAGCTTATCTGGGATATCGTTATATTGATACTGGATATATGTATAGAGCAATTAGTTATTATGCCATGACCAACGGATTGGTTAAGCACAATAAAGTTGATGAGCAAATGCTAATTTCTCAAATGACTTCTCTACAATTTGAATGGAAAGAAGATAGCAGAGGAGTTCTTCATATCGCAATTAATGGACTTATTCAAGGAGAAGAACTACGTACAAATGATGTGTCTAATCTTGTCAGTGAAATAGCATCAATTCCAGAAGTACGATCTCATTTATTGACTCAACAGCGCAATTTAGCGAAAGTTCAGTCTGTTGTTATGGATGGACGGGATATTGGTACTGTTGTATTTCCTGATGCAAACCACAAATTTTTTCTAAATGCGGATGCTGAAATTCGAGCTCAACGTCGGTTTGATGAAATGCAAGCTAAGGGTATTCCCGCTTCCTTCGAAGAAGTACTTAAAAATGTAATTGAACGAGATAAAAGGGATAGTGAACGAAAAATAGCTCCACTTAAAAAAGCAGATGACGCAATTGAAATAAACACCTCAAACCTGAATGTGGATGAGGTGTTCGATATATTGTGTGGCTATGTTCGGGAATAAAGCCTTTCTATTTAATTGCTTTTACATTTCCAACCACCCATTTTAAACACGAGTTGAAATCCTCAAACAATTGTTCTTTAGGGATCAAGTCAGGGATAATGTCAATTCGTTCCATCATGTAAAGAGGTTGATTTTTAACACCTACTAGCAACACCTTTTTACCTCGAGCTACTAAGTCAATTATGATGGATTCGAGAGCATACAAGCCTGATTGATCGATATAAGGCACTTTGTCTAGTCGAATTACTAAAGCTGAGGAACTTGCTGGAAGTTGTTTTGCAATCTCAGTGAATTTTGATGTAGAACCGAAGAATAAAGGTCCGTCAAGGTGTTTGATAAACACTTCGTCTTTTAAGCTTTCAGGAAAAATTATTTCATCGTCCCATGATTTTTCAGGACGTAGTGTTTTTACATTAAAACTTTCGCTTGTAAGATCACCAATTTTCTTCATAAACATCAATGAAGCGATTACAAGTCCAATTCCAACTGCATAAACTAAATTCCATACAGAAGATAAAATCAACACAAGTAGGAGAATAAACACCTCTTGACGGGGCATGAATGGAATTGCACGAAGCCCTTTGTAATCCATTACACCAATACCAACAGTAATTAAAATACCTGCTAATACAGCAGCTGGAATTTGAGATGCAATTGGACCAACTGCCAATAAGATGAATAGGAGCAATAGACCTGCAATCATACCAGAGAGACGTGTCTTTCCTCCTGAGTTAATATTAACAACAGTTCGAATTGTAGCTCCTGCACCAGGAATACCTCCAAAGAGCGCACCAAATGTATTTCCAATTCCCTGACCAACCAATTCTTTGTTTGGTTCGTGAACTGTTTTGGTCATGTTATCAGCAACAACAGAAGTTAGTAAGGAATCAATTGCTCCAAGAAGAGCAAGGGTGATTGCCGTAAATATATATTTGGTAAACATTCCAACACCAAAAGTGCCAAAAAGCTCCCATTTTGGAATAGGTAAACCAGAGGGAATAGCAGCAATTGGACGGTAGTCCAGTCCTAGGAAAATCGCTCCACCAGAAACAACAAACAATGCCACTAGGGTACTTGGAACCGCAGTCGTAATTCGTTTGAATCCATAGATAATAAGAATGGTAAGCAGAGCAAGACCAAGCTCAAGGATATTGATATTCGAAAAAATTCGATCAACTACACGAAAAGCCCCAATAACTCCTGACGCCTCTTTTCCGGCAAGGGTTTGTGCCTCAGTTAGAATTTCTGCTTCTGTGATGGTTTGAGCACGTTCGACGGTTGTTTCGAAATCCTCCAAAACTAAAATACCTTCGTCAACTTCCTCGCGTAAGATGTTTTCTAAAATCAATTCTTCCGCTTGAGGTTTGAACTGGGTTACATACGCTGTGTCTTCCTTTGGGTAATATCCCACAGTTGGAGCTATTTGAGTGACCAGAATTATCACACCAATTGCAGTCATAAATCCAGAAACCACAGGGTAGGGGATGTAGCGGATATATTTCCCTAATCCTATAAATCCTAAAATAATTTGTAGCAAACCAGCTAAGAAGAATACCGAAAGAATCGTAGGTAAAGCCTTTTCTACATTACCATCAAAATTGGCAAGAATTTCAGCAATAAACACCATACTTACAGCGGTCATTGGAGCAGTTGGACCAGAAATTTGCGTTGGAGTACCTCCAAATAAAGCGGCAAAAAAACTGACAAAAATAGCACCATAAAGACCTGCACTTGGACCTAGTCCAGAGCTTACTCCAAAAGCAAGTGCCAAAGGGAGCGCTACAATACCAGCGGTTAAACCACCAAATAAATCTCCTCTAAAATGAGTAAAATCAAACGTAAAAAACTTTTTCATAGTATACTTCTAATTTGTAATTATCAATTGAGGAATCTACCTCAAAATCCGATCAAATATAAGGAGGTAAATCCTTTTAAACAAGCTGAAAACAAGGGGGTTTAATAGTTTTATATAATACACGTATAGAGGTTTGCAATTAAAAAAAATCTTTTGTTAAAATTTACAATTTGCAAGGAACTTTAATAAAAGAGATTGAGAGTAATACAAAGGAATTGAACGTGAGTGTTTCTAATTTTTCAAACGGAGTTTACATGCTTGAAATTCAGCAAGGTAATGACAAAAAAATCAAGAAAATAGTTATACAACATTAAGTAATTTAACCCATGAAAAAACCGTTAGCTTATATTTTGCTAGTTTCTCTATTTGCTTGCAATAAAATTTAATTTATTCCTATAACACGAATAATTAAAAACGATTCTTCACATACAGTTCATATGGAGGGATATAATTCAGGTAGAGTCGTAATCTCAACCTTAAAAACAGGTGAATTCTTAGAGGATTTTGAAAATTGTTATTCTGATTATGGAGATCTTCATTGTAACATTCAATTTATCGGATATGATTCTGTTAGAGTAGTGTTTGATTCACTAAAGTATCAACTGTTCTGCAATATAATTTTTCCTGATTGCTGGAGGGATGAAAGAAATATTATATATTTTGATATTCATATTCCTGAAGACACTAAAGCTTATGTTGAAGACCCTAAAAACACCTTTACATATACTATAGTAGATGAAGATTTTGACTCTGCAATTCCACTAAATAGGTGATGTCATGTTGTTTATAACTATCTGAGGATATGAAAAAACCCATAGCTTATATTTTGCTAGTTTCTCTATTTGCATGTCATAAAAGAGAATAATTTACCGAGCTATTTTATTGTATTTCGTTCATTTACATGTATATTTGCGCGCTCTTATGATGAGTTAAGGCGAGAGCATAATAAAAACAAATACAAACAACTTCTGTTGTTTTTCATTTAAAGCCTTATAAAACAATAGAATACAAAACAATTTTTTAGCTATGGCTGAAAAAACTACACCAGAATCAGCACCAGAGCAAGAAGCTCCTATTTCTGCTGAAACACCACAAGAACAAACTTCAGAAACATCAGAGGTTCCTCAAGAAGCAGCAGTTGTATCCGATGCTCCAACAGCAAACACAGCTGAGGACTTTTTGGAAAACTTCAATTGGCACAATTACGAAGAAGGAATTGATTTAATTGAAGACAAACAACTTGAAGAATTTGAAGCTCTTGTTAAAGAAAATTTTGTTGACACAGCTGATGAAGACGTAATTGAAGGGGAAGTTATTTTTATGACTGACCGTGAAGCAATCATCGACATCAATGCAAAGTCAGAGGGTGTTATCTCACTAAATGAATTTCGATATAATCCAGCACTAAAGGTTGGGGACAAGGTTGAAGTTATCGTAGATACTCGCGAAGACAAAACAGGTCAACTTGTTTTATCACACCGTAAAGCTCGTGTAATTAAAGCATGGGAACGTGTTAATAATGCACACGATAGCGGAGAAATCGTGAACGGATTTGTAAAATGTAGAACAAAAGGGGGAATGATTGTCGATGTATTTGGTATCGAAGCGTTTTTACCCGGTTCTCAAATTGACGTGAAGCCGATTCGTGATTATGACCAATATGTAAATAAAACAATGGAATTTAAAGTAGTTAAAATTAACTATGAATTCAAAAACGTTGTAGTTTCTCATAAAGCACTTATTGAAGCTGATATTGAAGAACAGAAAAAAGAAATCATTGGGCAACTTGAAAAAGGACAAGTACTTGAAGGAACAGTAAAAAACATCACTTCTTATGGTGTGTTTATTGACCTTGGAGGTGTAGATGGACTGATTCATATCACAGACCTTTCTTGGAGCCGTATTAATCACCCAAGTGAAATTTTGGAACTTGACCAAAAACTCAACGTAGTAATTCTTGACTTTGATGATAACAAATCACGTATCCAACTTGGATTGAAACAACTTAGCGAACACCCATGGGAAAAGCTTGGTGACAAAATCAAAGAAGGAGAAAAGGTAAAAGGAAAAGTTGTTGTAATCGCTGATTATGGTGCTTTTGTTGAGATTGAAGATGGTGTTGAAGGTTTAATTCACGTTTCTGAAATGTCATGGTCAACGCATTTGCGCTCTGCTCAAGATTTTGTAAGTGTTGGTGATGAAGTTGAAGCACAAATCCTAACAATTGATCCTGAAAGTCGTAAAATGTCACTTGGTATTAAGCAGCTTTCTCAAGACCCTTGGACGGATATTACTGCTAAATACCCAGTTGGTTCTAAACACAATGGTATCGTTCGTAACTTCACAAACTTCGGTGTTTTTGTCGAATTGGAAGAAGGTATTGACGGACTTGTTTACATCTCAGACTTGTCTTGGACCAAGAAGGTTAAGCATCCATCGGAAGTTTTAACTGTTGGTGATAAAATTGATGTTGTTGTTCTTGAATTGGATATTGAAGGACGTAAACTAAGTTTAGGTCACAAACAAACTCAGGATAACCCATGGGACAAATATGCAACTGAATTTGCTGAAGGAACAATTCACAACGCTGAATTGACTGAAATCGTAGACAAAGGTGCTACAATTACATTCAATGACGATATCGTTGCTTTTGTACCTTCCCGTCACCTTGAAAAAGAAGACGGTTCACGTATTGGTCTTAAAGAAGCAGTTGATTTTAAAATCATTGAATTCAATAAAGACTTTAAACGTGTTGTTGCCTCTCATACATCAATCTTCAAAGAAGAAGAACGTAAGAATGTACGTAAAGCAACGAAGAAAGTTCAGGCTGAAAATTCAGAAAAAACCACACTTGGTGATTTAGATGCTTTGGCTAACTTAAGAGAGCAAATGGATAAATAATAAGTCTATTGCTTTTTTTTAAATACGAACCCTCTGCACAAAGCAGGGGGTTTTTTTATGTTTCCTAGCTCCACTAGGGGAAAAAGTTTTATTTTTGTCTAAAGCTTTTATATGCAGCCAAAACTATTACTCGATGCACACCAAATCAACATCTTGTTGCATCGATTGGCTTGTCAACTAATTGAAAACCATAACAACTTTTCAAATTGTGTCTTGATTGGTCTTCAGCCTCGTGGAGTAATGGTCTTGGATCGATTGAATGCACTGTTGACAAATGAATACAATATCAAGCAGGTACAAATCGGTTATTTGGATATCACTTTCTTTAGGGATGATTTTAGACGTACCGAAAAACCACATGCAGCTAGTTCAACTCAAATGAATGTTTCCATAGAAGGTAAAAGCATCGTTTTTATTGACGATGTTCTTTATACTGGACGAAGTATTCGAGCAGCACTAACTGCTATTGAATCCTATGGACGTCCAAAAAGTATTGAACTTTTAACCTTTATTGATCGTCGATTTAGCCGTGATCTTCCCATTCAGCCTGATTATGTTGGAAGACAAGTCGATTCACTTCAACACGATAAAGTTTCTGTTCAATGGAAAAATGACACACAGGAAGATGCTGTCTTCCTGCTTAAAGATAGACTATGAAAGAATTAAGTGTAAATCATCTTTTAGGAATCAAATACCTGCAACAAGAGGACCTACATCTTATTTTTGAGACTGCCGATCACTTTAAAGAGGTGATTAATAGACCCATCAAAAAAGTACCTAGTTTACGTGATGTCACTATTGCTAACTTGTTTTTTGAAAATTCAACACGAACTAAACTTTCTTTTGAACTTGCTGAAAAACGTCTTAGTGCTGATATAATAAACTTTTCTGCTGCACAATCCTCTGTAAAAAAAGGAGAAACCCTAATTGATACTGTAAATAATATTCTCGCAATGAAAGTGGATATGGTAGTCATGAGACACCCTAGTCCTGGTGCTGCTGAGTTTTTATCCAAAAATGTCAATTCTTGTATCATCAATGCTGGAGACGGAACCCACGAACATCCCACTCAAGCTTTATTAGATTGTTTTACGCTCTGTGAAAAATTTGGTGAATTAAAAGGAAAACGAATAGTTATAGTTGGTGATATTCTTCACTCAAGAGTGGCTTTATCAAATATTTTTGCGCTTAACATGCTTGGTGCTGAGGTTAAAGTATGTGGTCCTAAAAGCCTACTGCCTAAGCATATTGAATCATTAGGAGTTACTGTTGAACCAGACCTTAAAAAAGCACTTAATTGGTGTGATGCTGCCAATATGTTACGTGTTCAAAATGAACGCATGGATCAGAGTTATTTTCCTACCGTTCGTGAGTATACACAACTTTACGGACTTACTTTACCACTGTTAGAAAGTCTTAGAAAAGAAATCGTAATTCTTCACCCAGGACCTATGAATCGTGGGGTAGAGATTAGTTCAGAAGTTGCAGATTCAGATCATGCAATTATCCTTGATCAGGTTCAAAATGGGGTGGCAATTAGAATGGCAGTAATATATTTACTTGCAGCAAAATTGATTAAACCCCAATAATATGAGTGACCTGAATGCACCTATTTATATCGTTTCGTTGAACTCGAACTATTTGATTCAAGAAGATCAAATCATCGCGAATCAAACCAATGATATTGTTTTAATAGCTCCCAATTGCGAGTTTGATTCCTCTTTTATTGGTTGGTTGGCCTCTCTTTTGGAAACAATTTCGGCTGAGAAGCATTCTAGGATAATTGTTGCCGCTCCAAATCAGTATGAAACAATTCCAAGTGATTGGATTGTTGTGCCTACACAAACAGAAGCTGAAGATATGATTGAAATGGATCGTATTGAACGTGATTTAGGCTTTTAGATTGACTCAATGAAACTTACAATTATAGGATGTAATGCAGCAACTCCAAGAAAAAATTCCCAAACCACGGCTCAATTACTTGAGATAAAAGGTCAACTTGTTCTTATTGACTGTGGTGAAGGTACACAAATGCAGTTGCGTAAATTTGGCATCAAATTTACTCGGATACAGCACATTTTTATTTCTCACTTACATGGAGACCATTTTTATGGATTAATAGGTTTAATAAGTACTTTTCGTTTACTTGGACGAACTGCTGATTTACACATTTTCGGACCAAAAGGTATAAAAGAGATTATCACACTTCAACTCAAACTTGCCAATTCTTGGACGGATTATGCATTATATTTTCATGAATTGGAAAGTAAAACTTCTACAATGATATTGGATCATGAAAAATTTACTGTTGAAACATTACCTTTAGATCATCGAGTATACACTAATGGTTATCTTTTTAGAGAAAAGAAAGGACCTCGAAAAATCAATTCTGAGAAAGTTGAAGAATACGGAGTGGATAAAAGCGATATGGAAAATCTGAAACAAGGAAAAGACATTACAACCATTGATGGACAATTGATTTCAAATGAAACATTGACTTTCCCT
>JAUROD010000027.1 GCA_030835845.1 Flavobacteriaceae bacterium | reverse complement strand
AAGGAGAAGCATTGCTTGTCGCAAATGACTATCGACGATTTAATTATACTCCCTATGCTTATCGTACCACCAATTACGGAAAAACATGGAAACGTATCGTGGATCAAGACGATGTACAAAGTTATACGTTGAGTATCATTGAAGATATTGAAGAACCAAATTTATTGTTCTTAGGAACAGACGATGGTTTGTATATTTCAATGGATGCAGCAGAAACTTGGCAAAAAATGGACACCAAAGTTTTTCCAACAGTTTCGACAAAAGACTTGGTGATTCATCCAAGAGAACATGATTTGGTCATTGGAACATTTGGACGAGCTGCTTGGGTGTTGGATGATATTCGTCCACTAAGAGCGATGGCAAAAGATCCAAGCATCATGGAAAAATCATCCCACCTGTTTTCTCCACCTTCTGCTTATTTAGCTGCCTATCAACAACCCACTGGTTCACGTTTTGGTGCAGACGCAATGTATCAAGGAACCAATAGAGAAGAAGGCGCTATGCTTACCTATTTTTACACCCCACAAGCAACGAAATCAGCATCTTCTAAAAAAGGAGACTCAATTAGCTTGGAAATTTTTGACGGTGATCGCTTGATTCGTACCCTTAAACAAAAAGCACCCAAAGAAAAAGGATTGCACAGAATGTATTGGGGTTTAAATGAAAAAGGAGTTTCTCGTCCAAGTAGATCCCCCCGAAAACCCAGAAACGAACCGGGAGGTGTTACTGTAAAACCTGGAACTTACAAGGCAGTACTGACCGCAAACGGCACATCAACTTCAACCGAAATTGACGTACTCACAGACCCCAGATTGACTGTTACTAGTCGAGGGATTGATGAAGTTTATGTCGCTTCCAAAGCACTTGAAAATTACATGAAAGTTGCTGCAGATGCAGTAGCTCAAATGGTTTCTAGTAAAGGAATTTTATCAGATTACCAGAAACGTATCAAAAAACAAGACGAAGAGGGGCACAAAGAATTGCTTGATGAATGTAAAGCTGCAAGCGAAGAACTAACCTCACTAATTGATATGTTTGTCGGAAAAGAAGACAAAAGACAAGGGATTGTTCGTAATCCAGAACAAACTGTGATGACGCGTATCTACGGAGCAAGTCGATATGTGCGTACACGTCCAAGTGGGATTACAACAACTGAAGAAACATTGATGAAACACGCAAAAGAGCAACTCGATCAGACCCTTCAAAAAGTAAATACGTTTTATCAGGATAAATGGGGTGAATTACAATCCAAAATTGAGAAAGTTGAACTTTCCTCTTTTGAAGAAGTCAAAACGTTTTCTGTAGATTAAAGTAAAGGAAGTAGTTTTTCAAGGGCAATCCCACGAGACCCCTTGAGTAAGATACATTGCTGATGTATCGGATTTTCTTCAAAAAAAGCAAAGGCTTCATCGGTGGTTTTAAATCGATGGAGCTTTTTCTTTTTCAGTTTTGTTTTACTGAATTCTGGACCAACAAGAACGATTGGGTTAAATTCATTTTCTTCAAGTAAATCGACAATATGTTGATGTTCCTCAGCAGAATAGTCACCCAATTCGAGCATGTCTCCCAAAATTACAGCTTTGCCCTTTTGTTTTTGTTGTGCAAATGCTAGTAAAGCAGCTCGCATACTTGAAGGATTCGCATTATACGCATCAAGTAAAAGATCATTGGTTTTGGTTTTTATCCACTCCGAACGACTGTTCGAGGGAACATAGCTACTAATCCCATGTTTGATTTCAGCTATGGTACAGTTGAAATAAATCCCAAATGTAATTGCAGCTTGTATATTTGATATATTGTAACTGCCCGTGAGATGACTTTCAATCTTTTTTCCTTCGACTTCTACTCTCAATTTTTCATCAGACGAATTAAGCGTTTGAATTTTTACGTCTGAAGGGCTTTGTTCACCAAAAGAAAAAGAAGTAATAGCTTGGGTTAATTCCAACTGTTTGCTGTCGTCTGAATTGACAACGACCGTTCCCTCTTTTTTAGCAAGAAACCTATACAGTTCACTTTTACCTTGAATGACACCCTCAATACCTCCAAATCCTTCTAAATGTGCTTTTCCGAAATTGGTAATGTACCCAATTGTGGGTTGAGCAAGTTGACATAAAAAAGCAATTTCGTTGAGGTGGTTTGCACCCATCTCTATCAGTGCAATTTCAGTCGTTGACTTAATTTGTAATAGACTAAGCGGGACACCAATGTGATTGTTTAAATTTCCTTTGGTAGCAAGCACATTATAACGCTGGGATAATACACTAAAAATTAATTCTTTTGTGGTTGTTTTTCCATTTGATCCTGTAAGTCCAATCAATGGAATTGAAAATTGTTCTCTGTGATATCGTGCTAATTCTTGTAAACAAATCAGACTATTTTTAACTAAAATAAAAGATAAGTTTTCGTTTGCAATTTCTGGATCATCAACTACGACAAAAGAAGCTCCTTGTTGAATCGCTTTTTGCGCAAATGTATTTCCATCAAAATTTTCACCTTTCAAGCAAAAAAATAAATTCCCTTTGGAAACGGTACGTGTATCCGTTGATACTCCAGTACTTTTCAAAAAAATGGAATATAGATCGGGAATATGCATGGGTAAAATCCTGTAAGTTAGCTATTAAATTTTATCCACCTCTTTTGTGACGCGCCTTCTTTTTGATGTTGTTCGTTTTAGAACCAAGTCGAGACATTGCACATCGAAATCCAATATAATCAGTCGCTTGATATTGAGCTAGATATCTTCGTTGAGCAGGATCAAGCCAGTAAGCTCTGTCTTTCCAAGACCCTCCTTTATAGACGCGAACTTCATCACTAATTAGCGAGGTAGGTTGCTTTGAATCATCGACAAACCGGACAACAGTTCCATTTTCATCCACTATATAACGTGGCTTTTCAGGTGCTTTGTACATTCCTTTTGTCTCAGATTCTCCATCGAGTTCATCGGTGTTAAATTGTCCAAAATTTCGAGACGAAGCAATATCACCATCCTTGTAATTTCGGTTATCACTTCGTGTAAAATTTTGACGTAAAAAGGTGTCTTCTTCGTCAATAGGTTTTGTTTTAACCTGTCCAGGAAGTTTTTTTAACAGTAACTTTCCATTTGGAAGTGTATCAAATTCCAATTCATCTGGTCCTACAATTTCTGCTTTACCGTCTTGATTGATTACCGTTTTTCCAAAAACATTTCCACGAAAATAACTGAAGTCATTTGCCTCTGTATCAATGATTGGTCGATACACATCAGCGACCCATTCGGCTACATTTCCAGCCATATCGTACAAACCAAAATCATTGGGTGGATAGGACTTTACTTCAATGGTGATATCAGCACCATCACCTGATTGTCCTCCAATTCCACCATAATCTCCTCTTCCAAGTTTGAAATTTGCAAGTTGATCTCCGTCTGAACGTTTATCATCAGACCGAGTTAATACTCCTGACCATGGAAATCTTTTCTTTCCTTTGTAGGAATTTTTTTTACGATCAGGACTAAGTCCCAAGGCAGCATATTCCCATTCTGCCTCTGTTGGAAGCCGATAAGCGGGGAGTAAAACACCTTTCTCAATACCCACATAAACACTAACGGTTGCGGTGTCTTGAATCACTTTCCCTGCATCTCCCAAAAGACTATCAATTTGCCCACCATAGGTCATCTCTGGACGCTTTAGGTAGGTTTCTGTGCTAAAGGTTGTTGTGGGATTAATTTTATTGAATCGAACATCTTTTTGGATATATGCCTCGCGTTCTAAAATGTATTCATTGACTCGGTCGGTTCTCCATTCTGCAAACTGTACCGCTTGAAGCCAATTTACTCCAACAACAGGATATTCCGCAAAAGCAGGATGTCTTAGATAAGTGGAAGTCAGATCTTCCAAATAACCCAATTGGTTTCTCCAAACTAGGGTATCTGGAAGGGCACCCTCGTAAAGTGCTTTATATTTTGGATTATCTTGAGGAAAAACATGTTTAAGCCAATTCAAATATTCTAAATACATGCCATTGGTAACCTCTGTTTCGTCCATGTAAAAGGACATTACATGTTGACGTGTAGGAGTATTGTTCCAATCGCGCATGACATCATCTTGTACACTTCCCTTGGTAAATGTTCCCCCCTCTATAAAAACTAAACCAGGACCAGTCTCTTGGGTCTTAAAATCAGTATTATTCAGAAAACTATTTTGATTGGAACTCATGCTCCAGCCCGTTGCACGAGAAATATTGTTTTGTTTACAAGAGGTAAAAAGCATGGAACTAATCGCGAAGAAAAGCCCAACTTTTATACATGCCTTCTGGTTCATCATTTGACTAAATCTGGTTTATCCATTGAATATGACTGCAATATACAAATATTCAACTCAGCTGTTTTGTGAAATTTCATTCTTAAATTCCTATTATTAACGTCCGTTTGTTGGTTGTATTGTATTTTAATTCGAATTAATTCATTAAAATTGAACACGAATTAGACGAAAACATTAGATTTTACGTTTAAGAACTAGAAAAGTTAGCTTTATGTCCTTGAAAAAAACATATATCCTATTGGTCTCACTTGCTTTGATGAGTACATCATTGTTGAAAGCTCAGCAGGATAGTCGTGTAATAACGACAGGAGTTCCATTTCTTTTAATTACTTCTGATGCGCGTTCTGCTGGAATGGGTGATTTGGGAGTCGCAACTTCAGTGGATGTTTTTTCACAACAATGGAATCCTGCAAAATATGGGTTTTCTTCTAAAGAAAAAGCAGTTGGAGTAAGTTATACCCCCTACTTGAGTAAACTTGTAAATGATATCTTTTTAGGAAATATTACATATTTCAATAAGGTCAATGACCGAAGTGTTTGGGCAACAAGTTTAAAATATTTTAGTTTGGGAGAAATCCAGTTCAATGATTTGATTGGAAATAATATTGTTCAGCAAGGTATTGAACGTCCAAACGAACTTACACTAGACGTTTCCTATGGTTTGTTGTTGAGTGAAAATTTTTCTTTGGCAATTGCTTTACGTTATATCCGTTCGGACCTTAAATTATCTACCGACCTAGATGCATCAGCAGCAAGCTCTTTTGGGGTTGATATCGCAGGGTTTTATGAAGGAAATTCATTTGACCTTGGAGCTAATACTGCCTTTATGCGCTATGGGTTTAACATCTCTAATATTGGACCTCGACTTCGATATGACCAGGGAGGAGAAACAAATTTTATTCCAACGAATTTACGTGTAGGAACTGGATTAAATCTTCTTCTTGATACTTCGAATCAAGTGAGTTTTAATTTAGAATTCAACAAATTATTAGTCCCCTCTCCAGTCGAGGTATATTCAAATGGAGAATTAAGAGGATACGCACAACCAGAT
The DNA here is from genome assembly GCA_030835845.1 of Flavobacteriaceae bacterium. GTDB lineage: Bacteria > Bacteroidota > Bacteroidia > Flavobacteriales > Flavobacteriaceae > Arcticimaribacter. The sequence continues at coordinate 12,548 of JAUROD010000027.1, read as the reverse complement.
ATAAGCTTCCTGAGCGGTATTTTTACTTCATTTAGTGATGCTCCTGATGGTCTTAGTGAGGAGTTGAGTGAAATTACTTGGGCACTTGGAGTAGAGTATCTTTTTGAAAATGCATTTGCAGTTCGAACAGGCTATTTCAATGAGAGTTTAGATAAGGGTTCAAGACGCTTTTTAACCTTTGGAACAGGTTTTGTATTTGACTTTACAAGTGTGGATATTTCCTATTTACTATCAACTTCGAAAATTAGAAACCCACTAGAAAATACGCTTCGTTTTTCATTGACATTTGACCTTGGTGGGTCATATTAATTGGGATTAAAAACTAAGTATTTTAAGGGACTATGCAGGTTGATTTATTCGCAAAATAATTATTGCATGGGAAGGAGGGTAAAATTTCCCGGAAAAATGGTATTTTTGTGGCAGAATTAAACCTAATCAGTAGTTTATTTTAATGAAAAAAATCACCAAACAAACGTATATCGATTGGTACAAGAATATGCTTTTTTGGCGCAAGTTTGAAGACAAGCTAGCGGCAGTGTATATTCAGCAAAAAGTACGTGGTTTCTTACACCTATACAACGGACAAGAAGCTATTTTAGCAGGAGCATTACATGCAATGGAATTGGGAAAAGACCGTATGATAACCGCATATCGAAATCACGTTCAGCCAATTGGAATGGGAGTTGATCCCAAACGTGTAATGGCAGAATTATATGGGAAAGCAACAGGAACATCAAATGGACTTGGTGGCTCAATGCATATTTTTTCAAAAGAACACCGTTTCCATGGTGGACATGGAATTGTAGGGGGACAAATTCCGCTAGGAGCAGGAATGGCATTTGGAGATAAATACCACGAAACAGGAGCAGTAACACTTTGTTTTATGGGAGATGGTGCTGTTCGTCAAGGTGCACTTCACGAAACATTAAACTTAGCTACACTTTGGCAACTTCCAGTGGTGTTTGTTGTTGAGAATAACGGTTATGCTATGGGTACGTCTGTAGCTCGAACTGCAAGTCATCAAGAAATATGGAAATTAGGACTTGGGTACGAAATGCCTTGTGGACCTATTGATGGTATGGATCCTGTCGCTGTTGCAAAAGGACTTGATGAAGCAATTTCTCATGCAAGAGAAGGTAAAGGTCCGAGCTTCTTGGAAATGAAAACATATCGTTATCGTGGACATTCTATGTCAGATGCACAGCATTACAGAACAAAAGCTGAGGTAGAAGAGTACAGAAAAATTGACCCCATTACTCAAGTAAAAAACATCATTCTTGAAAAAAAATATTTAAGTGATAAGGAACTTGCTGAAATTGATGCTGAAGTAAAAGCACAAGTAGCTGAATGCGAAAAATTTGCAGAAGAATCACCATATCCAGATAAATCCGTTATGTATGACGCGGTTTATGAAGAACCTAATTACCCATTCTTAAAACATAAATTAGATTAATTATGGCAGAAGTCATTAACATGCCTCGCTTGAGTGACACCATGGAAGAAGGAACCGTGGCTACATGGTTTAAGAAAGTTGGAGATACAATCAATGAAGGCGACATTTTAGCTGAGATTGAAACCGACAAAGCAACAATGGAATTTGAGGCATTTTATGCTGGGGAGCTACTCCATATTGGAATTGCCGAAGGAGAAACTGCACCAGTGGATACACTTTTAGCTATTATTGGTGAAAAAGGAGAAGATATTTCAGCTCACCTTGGTGGTGGAGGAGAACCGACCCCAACACAACAAGAAGAGCCAAAGGTTGAACAAACTGAAGAAAATCAAGTTTCAGATACCCAAGCTTTATTACCCGATAATGTAGAAATCATTACGATGCCTCGCCTTAGTGATACAATGGAGGAAGGGACAGTAGCGAATTGGCTTAAAAATGTGGGTGATACGGTAAATGAAGGTGATATTTTAGCTGAAATTGAAACCGATAAAGCGACGATGGAATTTGAGTCTTTTTATTCGGGAACCCTATTGTATATTGGAATTGCTGAGGGTGAATCTGCACCAGTAGATAGTGTACTTGCTATTATTGGAGATAAAGACACAAATGTAGAACAAGCAATTGCAGCCTCAAAATCTCAAGCTCAACCAGCAGCAAAAACAGAAGTAAAAGAAACTACTATTACTGCTCCAAAAGTAGAGGTTGCTCCTCCAGCTACTCAGCCAGTTGCTCCTGCTCCAACAGTAGTGGCACATTCAAATACATCTAATGGTCGTATACTAGCTTCACCACTTGCTAAAAAACTAGCTCAAGACAAAGGAATTTCTCTTGATTTTATAAAAGGAACAGGAGAGGGAGGTAGAATTGTTAAACGTGATATCGAACAATATCAACCAAGTGCATCCGGACGAATTCAAATGCCTCAGGGTATTGAGTCTGTTGAAGAAGTTGCAAATAGCCAAATGCGTAAAACAATCGCAAAACGTCTTGCAGGTTCAAAATTTACAGCTCCTCATTATTACTTAGGTGTTGAGTTTGATATGGAAAATGCAATTGCATTTAGACAACAATACAACAGTTTGCCAGACACTAAAATATCGTTCAATGACATTGTAGTGAAAGCCACTGCAATCGCATTAAAACAGCATCCACAAGTTAATTCTCGTTGGATGGACGATAAAATCATTAAGCATAATCATGTGCACATGGGTGTTGCAGTTGCAGTTGAAGATGGTCTTGTTGTACCTGTAGTTCGCTTTGCAGATGAATTGCCTCTACCTCAAATTGGAGCTCAGGTAAAAGATTTTGCAACACGAGCACGTGCCAAGAAATTAACACCAGCTGAAATGGATGGAAGTACATTCACGATATCAAATCTAGGAATGTTCGGTATTCAAGAATTTACTTCGATTATCAATCAACCAAACTCAGCAATTCTATCAGTAGGAGCAATTGAACAAAAACCAGTGGTTAAGAATGGTGAAATTGTTGTCGGAAATACAATGAAATTAACTTTAGCTTGTGACCACCGTTCTGTTGATGGTGCTACAGGAGCACAGTTTTTACAAACTGTTCGCAACCTGATCGAAAATCCAGTGACGATGTTGGTTTAATCGACCAAATCTAAAAATACAACCCGCCATTGAGCGGGTTTTTTTTATCTTTATAAAAAACTCAAAGTGAAAACTATTGTTATAACAGGTGCAGGAAAAGGAATTGGCTTAGCTACTGCACAACTTGCTGCAAAGCTTGGCCATCAAGTAATTGCTATTTCACGAAATGTGGAAGGGATTCAAAATCATCCGAATATTGTGAGTCACTCTGTGGATTTATCTAAACCCTCGGAAATTACTCATTTTGCTAATCTCTTAAAAGAACAAAATACCCATATTGATATTCTTATCAATAATGCAGGAAGCCTCTCAAATACGCCTTTTGTCGAATCTGATTTCACCTTATTTGAACAAATTTATAAAGTCAACGTATTTGGGCTGGCAGAACTAACTCGTCAATTACTCCCAATGATATATCCCCACGGACATGTAGTGAATATAAGTAGTATGGGTGGAATTCAAGGAAGTGCAAAGTTTGCTGGATTAGCAGCATATAGTAGTTCAAAAGGTGCTGTAGTAACCTTAACAGAATTACTGGCAGAGGAATACAAATCAAGTGGTCCAAAATTCAATTGCCTAGCACTTGGTGCAGTACAAACAGAAATGTTAGCAAAGGCTTTCCCTGGTTTTGAAGCCCCTATCGATGCAGTAAATTTTGCAGATTATCTATTAAATTTTGCTCTTAATGGACATGCGTACTATAATGGAAAAGTGCTTCAGGTGTCTTCTTCAACCCCCTAAACGAACATTTTATCTTGAAAAGCTATTTACACTTTTTGCCTTCCGATTCTATCGAAAAGATACAACGCTTACTTGCAGATCATCCACTTGTGATTGATGTGGTAAAACACCGTAAAACCAAACACGGAGATTACCGTAAATTACCTTCTGGAAAAGTACTTATTACTTTAAATGAACAACCCAATCCATATCGGTTTTTGATTACTTTATTACACGAAATTGCACATCATCTAGCTTTTCAATCTTTTGGTTTTAATATAAAACCTCATGGAAAAGAATGGCAACATTGTTTCCGTCAAGTTGCTGCTCCTTTTTTAGTAGAAAATATTTTTCCAAAGGAACTTTTAGCTGTATTTGCACAACATTTAAAACGTCCTAAAGCAAGTAGCGATACAGATAGTCGTTTGGGAAATTGCCTTCAAAAGTACGATCCAAAAACTTCTAAAAAAACTGTTGCAGATCTTCCACAGCAGAGTTTATTTCAACTTGATAATGGACGTGTTTTTAGAAAAGGTGCCTTACAACGTAAACGTTTTTTATGCAGCGAATTATCGTCAAATAAACCCTATCTATTCCAGCCCCACGCTATGGTTGAGCATTTAAAATAGGGGATCTAACTATTTTCGTCTAGATAAACTTTACGAACTTTTTTGAATAATTCTGAAGAGTACACAAAGTTGGAAACGGCTTGATTGTCTGTTTTAAAAATCTCTTTGTTTGTTCCTTCCCATTCTTTTTTTCCGTGTTCAAGAAAGACAATTTTTTCACCAATTTCCATCACTGAATTCATATCATGCGTATTGATTACAGTTGTGATTTCATATTCTTTTGTAATTTCCTGAATGAGATTATCAATTAGAATTGCTGTTTTTGGGTCAAGTCCAGAGTTTGGCTCATCACAAAATAAATAATTTGGATTCATCACAATTGCTCGTGCAATAGCAACCCTTTTTTTCATTCCTCCAGAAATTTCAGAGGGTAGTTTGTTGTTTGCATTGATAAGGTTTACTCGTTTTATAGCAAAATTAGCACGATCACGAATTTCATCAGTTGCTACATTTGTGAACATTTGCATTGGAAACATTACATTTTCCTCAACTGTCATTGAATCAAATAAAGCACTTCCTTGAAAGACCATACCCATGTCTTGTCTCAGGGAAGAACGTGCATTGTCATTCATCTCTGAAAGGGGTTGTCCATTAAAACTAATTTCTCCTTCTTCTGGAGTAAATAAACCTAATAAACATTTTAAAAAAACAGTTTTTCCTGAACCACTTTGACCAATGATTAAATTTGTTTTTCCCTTTTCGAATTGGGTACTTATTTTATCGAGAATTTTAACCTCTTCAAATGATTTACTAAGTTGATTTATTTCTATCATTAGGTCAATAAAATATTCGTTACGACAGAATTCATTACAATAATCGCAACACTGGTCCATACAAAAGAAGTTGTGCTCGCTTTTCCCACACCAAGCGCACCACCTTTCATGAAATAACCATGATATGATGGAATTGTTGCTAAAAGCATCGCAAACAAAAATGTTTTAATAAACGCATAGGTTAGGTGATAGGGAATAAAGTCGAGTTGTAAGCCTTCAATAAATGCTGCGTGGGAGGCAAAGCCTCCTGTAATACATGCGATATACCCCCCGAAAACACCAAGTGTCATTGAAATCATAATGATAAAAGGATAAAGGGTCATTGCAATTATCTTTGGAAATATGAGATAGTTATAGGTATTTACACCCATTACTTCAAGTGCATCAATTTGTTCGGTTACCCGCATGGTGCCGATAGATGAGGTGATGAATGAGCCAACTTTACCAGCCATAATTACAGAGATAAATGTTGGAGCAAATTCTAAAATAATAGATTGCCTCGTAGCAAAACCTACAAGGTATTGAGGGATTAGTGGATTGTCAGTATTTATTGCTGTTTGAATTGCAACGACACCCCCTACAAAAAAAGAAATGAAAGAAACAATTCCCAAGGATCGTAAAATTAGATCATCGACCTCTTGGAAGATTAATTTTTGGAGAATTTTACCTTTCGTAAATTTTCCAAAAGTTTTTTGGAGCATTAAAAAATAACGTCCTATGTGTTCGAGCAAAGTTAGCATGTTTAAAAGTACATAAAAGCACTGACTTGAGCCTACCTAAAACCAAAGTTTTACGATCAAAAAATACATTGATTAGCAGTGTTTTGAAATAGAAAGCACTTAGGTAAAAATCTTATACGCGATAAGTGATTGCATTAATATTCATTCCAGAACCTACACTTGCAAAGAGTACAATATCTCCTTTTTGAATGCGATGATTGCCTAATTCATTTCGTAGAACTTGGTCATATAGCGTTGGGACTGTAGCCACTGAACTATTTCCGTGTAACTGAATGTTCATGGGGAGTATGCCGGCAGGGATTTCAGCTCGATATAAACGATAGAAACGTTTTATGATAGCTTCATCCATTTTTTCATTTGCCTGATGAATAAATATTTTTTTAAGGTCACTGATCTCTACTCCTGCCAAATCTAAACATGATTTCATTGCTTGAGGAACATTTGATAAAGCAAATTCATATACCTTTCTTCCTTTCATTTTTATGAATTTTGTCGCATTTTCAACAGCGTAAGATTTGTCGTAATACAACATATCAATTTCATTATTTGAAGTATAGGTAACAGATTTATGCGACAATATTCCTTCATTTTCACTTTTCTCTACAATTGCAGCTCCAGCACCGTCTGCAAAAATCATAGCGTCTCTGTCTACATGATCAACCACACGAGATAGAGTTTCTGCACCAATTACAAGACATCGTTTTGCCATTCCAGCTTTAATAAAAGCATTGGCTTGAATGACACCTTCGATCCATCCAGGACAACCAAATAATAAATCGTAGGCAACACAATCAGGGTTATTTATCTGGAGTAAGGTTTTTACTTTTGATGCTAAACTGGGGAGTGTTACTGATTGGGTTGAGCCGTAAGGAGTGTCTCCGAAATTGTGGGCAACAATTATATAATCAAGTGATTCAGGATCAATTTTAGCACTTTCAATAGCAATCTTTGCAGCTTCAGCAGCCAAATCGGAGGAATTGAGATCGTCAGCGGCATATCTCCTTTCTTGTATTCCTGTGATGGAAGAAAATTTTTCAATAATTTCTTCAATTGGAGTATCAAAAGAATTCCCTTTTTCGTCTAAAAATTGATGCTGAGAAAATGAACTATTTTTGACAACTTTGGTGGGTACACACCGTCCTGTTCCTGTGATTGAGATATGCATAAACTATGTTAATAGACCAAATGTATCAATTCATTTTAGCTGTATTCAGAAACAAGAGAATATTCAAACGATATTCAAGGAGTATATATCATTGTTTTTAACTAACAAAATAATATATAATAAACTGATTTTTAATTTTCTATAAAGGATTCAATCGGTGCACAGCTACATATTAAATTACGATCTCCAAAGGCTTCGTCTACACGTCTAACTGTTGGCCAAAATTTATTTTCGTGTACATATTCAAGGGGGAATAATGCGGTTTTACGAGAATATTCAAAAGGCCATTCGTCTTGTGTAGCCATTGCCAATGTGTGAGGTGCATTTTTTAATACACTTTGTTCATCGTGATGATCCAATGCCATAATCTCTTCAGCAATAGAAATCATTGCATCACAAAAACGATCAATTTCGTTTAGATTTTCACTTTCAGTGGGTTCAATCATCATTGTACCTGCTACCGGGAAAGAAACTGTTGGAGCATGGAATCCGTAATCCATTAATCTTTTTGCTACATCAACTACTTCAATTCCTTTGTTTTTGAATGGTCTTAAGTCAATGATAAGTTCATGAGCAGTTCTTCCTTGTTCACCCAAATAGAGGATAGGGTAGGCGCCTTTTAGGCGTTCTTTAATATAGTTTGCATTTAGTATTGCAATTTCTGTGGCAGCTTGAAGTCCTTTACTTCCAAGCATTTCTATATAACCAAATGAAATTAAACACGCTAATGCTGAACCCCAAGGAGCAGCAGAAATTGCTTCAATTGCATTTGTTCCACCTGTTGAGATAATTGGGTTTGATGGAAGAAAATCGGCAAGATGTGCTGCAACACAAATTGGTCCAACACCTGGTCCACCTCCACCATGAGGAATTGCAAAGGTTTTATGAAGATTCAAATGACACACATCAGCTCCAATTGCAGCCGGACTAGTTAAGCCAACCTGTGCATTCATATTCGCTCCGTCCATATATACCTGACCTCCATGTTGATGAATGAGAGATGTAATTTGTTTGATGTTGGATTCAAATACTCCATGCGTTGATGGGTAAGTAACCATTAGTGCAGCAAGAGAATTTTTGTGAATTTCTACTTTACCCTTTAAATCCAACCAATCAATATTCCCTTTTTCGTCTGTAGCTGTAACAACAACTTGCATTCCTGCCATCACTGCTGATGCAGGGTTTGTTCCGTGGGCAGAAGCAGGGATTATACATACATTTCGGTAACTTTCACCACGAGCTTGATGATATGCACGAATTACCATTAATCCAGAGTATTCACCTTGTGCACCTGAATTCGGTTGAAGTGAAGTAGCAGCGAAACCGGTCACCACATTTAATTGCTCAGTAAGGCGATTTAAAACAATTTGATAACCTTCAGCTTGATCCATAGGAACAAAAGGATGAATAGACCCCCATTGAGGCCAACTCAATGGAAGCATCTCACTTGCAGCATTTAACTTCATGGTGCAGGATCCAAGGGAAATCATGGAATGATTTAGTGCTAAATCTTTTCTTTCTAACTTTTTTATGTAGCGCATTAAGGCTGTTTCAGAATGATAGGAATTAAACACTGGATGGGTCATAAAAGCAGATTTTCGTTCCAGAGAACTTGGAATTTTTAAGCCATTATCGGTGGTTTTATTTTCCTTGACCTCACCTGCATATGCTGAGAAGACATTGCATAATCGTTCAAAATTCTCCTTCATTGTCACTTCATTAAGTGCGATGTAGGCAGAGGAGTCATTCGGGTAAAAAAGATTAATTTGATGATCTAAGGCAATTTTTTTTAATTGAGTTGCATCTACTTCAATTTTGAGTGTATCAAAAAACGAATCATTATGTTGAACGATCCCTAAATTGTTTAAATGAAGGTTTAGTTTTTTTGCTTTATTATGGATATTTTCAGCAATTGCTTTCAACCTTTTTGGACCATGATAAACAGCGTACATTCCTGCCATCACAGCTAGTAATACTTGTGCAGTACAAATATTTGATGTAGCACGATCACGCTTTATGTGTTGTTCACGGGTTTGCAGCGCCATTCGGAGTGCAGGGTTCCCGTCTGTATCTCTTGTCTGACCAATTATCCGTCCAGGGATATTGCGTTTATACGCTTCTTTAGTAGCGAAATATGCAGCATGAGGACCTCCATACCCTAATGGAATGCCAAAACGTTGGGTAGTTCCAACAACAGCATCAACACCGTATTTACCGGGTGCTTCGAGTAGTGTTAACGCAAGTAAATCTGCTGCAACTACTGTTTTGATTTCTTGAGATTGTGCTTTTTCAACAAAATAAGGAAGATCGATTATTGAACCATCTTTTCCTGGATATTGAAAGAATGCACCAAAAAAATCAGTTGAAGGTTCAAAATCTTCAACAGCTTGTTCAACTATTTCAATACCGATTGGATTTGCACGTGTTCTTAGCAGGGCAAGTGTTTGAGGTAGGGTATTGTCAGCAACAAAAAATTTGGTTGCATTATTTTTTTTCTGATCCCTTGATCGTACTGCAAAAAGTAAACTCATTGCTTCAGCAGCTGCTGTACTTTCATCTAAAAGTGATGCGTTTGCAAGTTCCATACCGGTAAGGTCTGTAATAACCGTTTGAAAATTGAAAAGTGCTTCAAGACGTCCTTGGGCAATTTCTGCTTGATAGGGAGTGTATGCAGTATACCAACCCGGATTTTCCAGTATGTTTCTTTGAATAACAGCAGGTGTAATTGCTGCATGATATCCCATTCCAATGTAGGTGTCAAAACATTTATTTTTGTTTGCAAGTTGTTGAATTTTTGAGAGAAATTCATGTTCAGAAATTCCTTCTGGTAAATCAAGTGATTCAGTGAGACGAATACCAGCAGGTATTGTTTGCTCAATTAATTCATTGATATGTCGTACACCAACAGTTTGTAACATCTTCTCCTGCTCGCTTTCATTGGGCCCTAAATGTCTGTGCTGAAACATAGTCTATTTTTTTGTCAAATTTAAAGGAATTATTAGTGATGCAAAACAAAGGATTAAGGCATATTGAAGAAGTTTTCAACCCTTAGCAATAACTTATAAACACTTTGTCTATTTTTGATAAATGAATTTATTCAAAAGGGCTTTTGATTTTTATATCAAATCAAGTATTCACGTGGCACTTGTGGTTTTGTCGTTTTTTAAGCTGAGTCTAGTCCAATTTGGATTTTACAGCTCTTTACTCGATCAAATACTTGTTTTTTCTGTTGCGTTAGTCGGTTACAATACAATTAAATTTGCTCCTGTTTGGTTCACTAGTAAAACCCGAACAATACGACTGTATTGGATAAGCGTAATTACCCTAATTTTTTTAGCTATAGGAAGTTATTCTTTCATCTTAAGTCCAACTTTAAAACAACTGATTTTACTTTGTGCCGGATTATTGGTGGTTGCTTATTTATTTCCAATTAATAAACCGAATTTTAGAAGTCGTACAGGCCTAAAAATTACAACGGTGGCTCTAGCCTGGACACTCGTTATTGCAGTTTTTCCATTAGCAGAAAAAATACCATTTTCTCTTGATGAATATCTTTTTGTAGTTGAGCGCTTTCTTTGGGTTTTTATCGCTACCCTACCATTTGAAATTAAAGACTCAAAACATGATCATGCTGATTTAGGAACACTCCCCCATACGATAGGAATACGAAACGTTAAAAAACTTGGATACATACTAATAGTAATTGTTTTATTGACCATTTTTAACACTTCACTTTATACTTTCTCTGATTGCTTAATTCTATTATTTATTTTTGTTTGTTATGGATTTGCAATAAAGTGGATCACACCTAATCGTTCTTCTTACGATACTTTGTTTTGGATAGAAGCACTACCTTTATTGGCATATTTACTTTTCATTCTTAAAAATTCAATTTTATGAAATTTCTTTTTCTACTTGTTACCATTGTAATTCAGTCCTCAAGTACCTTGGTTACTCCAAAAGAATCAGTTTCCCTCTTTGAAAGTGGGATAACCATTGTAGATGTTCGTACCCCAGAAGAATTTAAAGAAGGGTCTTTACCAAATGCGCTTAACCTCTCTGTAACTGCATCCACATTCAAGGATGAAATAACTAAATACGACAAAACGAAACCACTTTATATTTATTGTCATTCTGGTAGACGAAGTGCTCGGGCAGCCGCAAAGATGAAGACCCTAGGGTTTGAGACTATCTATGAACTAAAAGGCGGATATGTCGCTTGGATAGAAGCAGGTTTTTAAACCAACAATCCAGCACGTCTTAGTAAAGCATCGGGGTCAGGTTTTTTTCCTCTAAATTTTTCATACAACTTCATAGGGTGATCGGTTCCTCCCTGAGATAAAATGTAATCATGGAAATCTTTTGCTGTTTGTGGGTCAAAAATGCCTTTTTCCAGAAAAAGCTCAAAAGCATCAGCATCTAAAACCTCCGCCCATTTGTAACTATAATAGCCCGCAGAATAACCCCCTTGAAAAATATGCGAAAAGGCAGTGCTCATACAATTTTCATTACTGTCTTCTGTAAATTGAAAAGGACGCATTACAACCGATTCATGTGATTTAACATCACGAATTTCAGTACTTTTTTCACCGTGCCAAGACAGATCAAGATATCCAAAGCTCAATTGTCGTAGGGTCTGTAAACCCTGCTGAAATTGTCCTGCCTTGATAATTTTATCGATATAATGTTGTGGAATTATTTCTCCAGTTTTATAATGTTTTGCAAATAATGCCAATGCCTCGGGTTGATAACACCAATTTTCTAGAACTTGACTTGGAAGCTCAACAAAATCCCATGATACACTTGTTCCACTCAATGCACTGTAATTTGTATTTGCAAGCATCCCGTGAAGTGCGTGACCAAATTCGTGGAATAATGTAGTAACCTCATTAAAGGTCAAAAGAGATGGAGTGTCTTCGTTTGGAGGTGAGAAATTACAGACGATTGATATGTGTGGTCTAATTCCTTTTGCTTGTTTTCGGAATGAAGTCATCCATGCACCATTTTTTTTCCCAGGTCTTGGATGAAAGTCTGCATATAGAACAGCATGGTGCTGATTCTTTTTAGTAACCTCAAATGCTTTTACATCTTTGTGATAAACGGGAATATCAGGATTATTTTTAAACTGTAAACCATAGAGTTGGTCAACAATGTCAAAAAGTCCTTCGATAACGTTAACGAGTGAAAAATAAGGTTTTAATTCCTCATCATTAAACTGAAAACGCTGTTGTTTTATTTTTTCAGAAATAAAGGCTGAATCCCACTTAAAAATTTCTGAATAGGCTAAATTTTCTTTACCATATCTTTCAATTTCCTTCCATTCATCAGACGCTTTTGGGTATGCTTTTTCTCTTAAGTTTTCAAGAAAAGCGACTACAGTTTCCTCGTTTTTTGCCATTCGTTCTTCCAACACAAATGCAGCGTGTGAGGCGTATCCAAGAAGCTTTGCACGTTT
>JAUROD010000026.1 GCA_030835845.1 Flavobacteriaceae bacterium | reverse complement strand
ATAGTAGATTGCCATTAATCAGCTAAATCAGGACTTCAAGTAACCCCAACTTCGACAGCCAGCCAGCACTTTATAAAACAACAACACAGCAAAATAAAGATAAGGATAATTCCCCATTGAGCCAATCTATTGCCTCCTCATTTCAAAAAAACCCTACTCGGGCAGAGGATTTTTTAATTCAATGGGAAGACTTTTATGTTGACTTTTCAAAAAACAGAATCCAAGCTGAAACAATTGATTTACTCGTTGAACTTGCAGAAGAAGTTGGACTTGAAAAAGCCATGGAAGCTTATTTCAATGGGGAAGAAGTCAATCAAACAGAAGGACGAGCAGTACTTCATACTGCACTTCGAGCTCCTGAAAGCAATCAAATCTATGCTGACAATCTTGATGTTGTTCCTGAGGTACATGCCATAAAAAATAAAATTTCTGATTTTTGTGAACGCGTTATTTCTGGTGCCAACAAAGGACACACGGGTAAGGCAATCACAGACATTGTAAATATTGGAATTGGCGGGTCTGATTTAGGTCCTGCCATGGTAACAGAAGCCCTTGAATTTTATAAAAATCATCTCACCACACATTTTGTTTCAAATGTTGAAGGGGATCATGTTCGCGAGATAATCAAAAAACTAAACCCTGAAACGACACTATTTGTAATTGTTTCTAAAACCTTCACTACTCAAGAAACCTTGAGTAATGCCCAAACAATCAGAGAATGGTTTTTAACCAATGCTCCTGAGGAAGCAATTGGACTACATTTTGTAGCTGTGTCTACCAACCTTGAAAAAATTGCTGCTTTTGGTATTCATCCAGACAATATTTTTCCAATGAAAGATTGGGTTGGGGGTCGATTTTCTCTTTGGAGTGCAGTAGGTTTATCCATTGCTCTTGCTGTTGGACCAGCTCATTTTAATGCCCTATTAGAAGGAGCACATAAAATGGATGAGCATTTTAAACATACTCCTTTTAAGGATAATATTCCTGTTGTTCTTGCTCTTTTGAGCGTATGGTATAACAACTTCTTTGGGGCAGAAAGTGAAGCCATTATTCCCTACACACAATACTTGCGAAACCTTCCTGCCTACCTTCAGCAAGGAATCATGGAAAGTAACGGAAAAAGTGTGGATCGCAATGGAAATCCAATTGACTATCAAACGGGGACAATCATTTGGGGGGGATCGGGTACCAATGCACAACATGCCTTTTTCCAGCATATTCACCAAGGAACAAAGCTTATTCCTGCAGACTTTATTGGCTTTAAAAAATCGCTTTACAAAGAGCAGGAGCATCACTCAAAACTGATGGCAAACTTCATTGCTCAAACCGAGGCATTAATGCGCGGGAAAACAGCCGATGAAGCTACGGATGAGCTTCATCAAAAAGGAATGTCAAAAGAAGAAACTGATCAATTGGTCCCTTTTAAAGTATTTACTGGAAACAAACCGACCAACACCTTGCTTATCGATGCATTAACTCCTGAAAGTCTTGGAAAACTTATTGCCATGTACGAACATAAAATTTTCGTTCAGGGTATTGTTTGGAATATTTTTAGTTACGATCAGTGGGGGGTTGAACTTGGAAAACAATTGGCGAATACCATCTTGGAAGATTTGACTGGAGACCGTATTTCTTCGCACGACCAATCCACCCTAGCGATTATTAAAAAGCTTAAGTAAGCTACTGCTCAATTTCTATCGCTCGAATTTTTAATTGAAGTGATTTCACTCCATTCCATTCGTTCTCGTCTAAGGAATAGGCAATAGAAAAAGGAATTCCTTTTTTGATTTGTGGATAATACTCAGCTTGATTAAATGCAATTCCATTGAGGCTCCCTTGACTGGTTTGAATCCCTACACAAAGGTGGCTGTGTTCTTTCCCTATCAAAGCTGTTCCACCGTTGTCAGTGCATCCACGAGAAACAAAAACAGGGCGCATATTTTGAGGACCAAAGGGCGCCATTTGTTCAATTATTCGATATAATTTTGGGGTAATCTCATCGGTAGGAATTTCTAAATCGTAAACGAGTCGAGGTGTTTTTTGTTCCTCTGTAATTCTTTTTTCAACCTCTTCTTCAAAGCATTTTTTAAATCCTTCCAATTGGTCTTCAGAAAGGGTCAATCCTGCTGCATATTTATGTCCTCCAAACTGAACCATATACGAGCTACAAGCCTCAAGAGCCAGATACACATCAAATCCGGATACCGATCGAACTGAGCCGACAAACTGTTTCCCTGATCGTGTCAATACTACTGTTGGACGATAATAGGTTTCTATCACGCGAGAGGCTACAATTCCTACCACTCCTTTGTGCCAATGATCACTATAAACAACCGATGCTGGAAAATCGTGTTCTCCCCTAGCTTCTATTTGTTCTAGGGCTTCTTTAGTAATTTGTTCGTCTGTTGCGCGACGTTCGGTATTGAATTGTTCAATCAACGCTGCTTTTTCGGTTGCTTCTTGAGCTGTTTGGGTCAGAAGCAATTCAGCTGCTTTAAGTGCATGATCCATCCTTCCTGCAGCATTTATTCTTGGAGCGACTCGAAAAACCAAATCGGTGATTGAGGGGGGCTTTTTTAGGGTCTGTAAAAGAGCTTTAATTCCTTCGCGGGGGGAATGAGTAAGTTGAATTAAACCAAAAAAACAAAGTACCCGATTTTCTCCTACAATTGGAACGATATCGGCTGCAATTGCAGTAGCCACCAGATCGAGATAGGGAAGTAAATCTTCTTTTGGCAATTCCCAAAAATCAGTCAATGCCTGAATCAATTTAAAACCAACCCCACACCCACACAATTCTTTAAACGGATAATCGCAATCACTTCTTTTAGGGTCTAGTAACGCATAGGCTTGAGGTAAAGTTGCTCCAGGAAGGTGATGATCACAGATAATAAAATCAATTCCTTTTTCTTTTGCATAGGCTACTTTTTCAATGGCTTTTACTCCACAGTCTAGCGCAATAATAAGTGTAATTCCTTTGGAATATGCGTGGTCAATCCCTTGGATAGAAACGCCATATCCTTCATTGTATCGGTCTGGAATATAGGGCAAAACATTGCTAAGTTGTGCCCTAAGAAAAGAAGTCATCAAGGCAACTGAGGTCGTTCCATCTACATCATAGTCTCCAAAAACCATCACTTTCTCCTGTTTGGTTTTCGCCAAATGAATACGTTCTACTGCCCTTTCCATGTCTTTCATCAAAAGAGGGTCGTGAAGCTGTTCCCAATCGGGACGAAAAAAAGTTTTGGCTTGATCAAAATTTTCAATACCTCGTTGTGCCAAGAGAATCGCAATGGGCAAAGGGATGCTTAGGCTTTTTGCTAGCTCTTGAACGAGTTCAGTATTGGGTACTGGTTTTGATTGCCACTGCATTCTTTATGAATTCTTTTGTCCTGCCAAACAAAGAACAAATTCACCTTTGGGTGTTTTTTGTTCAAAATGGATTTTTGCTTGGTCAAGGGTTCCTCGAAACGTTTCTTCATGTAGTTTGGTCAATTCACGGGAAATGGATATTTGACGGTCTTTCCCGCACACCTCAATCAATTGATCCAATGTTTTGGTTAATTTGTGTGGAGATTCGTAAAAAATTACGGTACGCAATTCACGAGAAATTTCATCTAGACGTGTTTTTCTTCCTTTTTTAGGAGGTAAAAAACCTTCAAAAAGGAAACGGCCGTTTGGCAATCCACTCAAAACAAGTGCAGGAATTAGCGCTGTTGCTCCAGGCAAACACTCGATTGCTATTCCGGCTGCAATTGCCTCACGAACAAGTAAAAAACCAGGGTCAGAAATTGAGGGTGTCCCCGCATCTGAAATTAAAGCAATACGAATTCCTTGATTTAATTGTCGAATGATACTTGAAAGCGTAGCATGTTCATTGTGCATGTGGTGGCTTTTTACAGGGACTTTAATGTCGTAGTGTTTGAGAAGTTTCCCACTTGTACGTGTGTCCTCTACCAAAATTAAATCTACTTCTCTCAATACTTCAATTGCGCGATAGGTGATGTCTTTTAGATTTCCTATTGGCGTTGGGACTAAATAAAGTTTGCTCATGCTTTTTTATAAATTAAAAACTACTTTCTATACATTTTAAAAAACGTAGTTCAAACGTCTCTTTCCCTTCCCAATTGTTATAGTCAGGTTTGATCATTTGTTCAATTAAATCTTTTGCTTCTTCCCAACTGGAGCAGGTTTGGATTTGAGAAAGCACCCGTTGATATTCTTCTGCACTTTCATTAAATAGGTTTTTTATAAATGCCAAGCGATCATTGATTCCTATTTGAAGTCGTTTTGCCAACACCTCGTTTAGGCTTTTTGGTCCTTTTTTTGGAGGTATTTCTCCTTCTTCTTTTTTTACAAATTCGGGTTCACTTACAGATGCAAACAAATCTTTAATGGCAGCTTCTTCCTCTTCCAAAGGCAATTCGGTAACCAATTCATTGATGGTTTCCATTACAGATGTAACCTCAGAAGTCGTTTGTGAAACATCATTTTTGGTGTCGGATAAATGGTGTTCTAAGAGGATTAATTTTTTGTGGATCAATTGAATTTTTTCAATCCATTTGGCAACTGGAAATTCTCCATTGCTCTCAAGAATTTCAATTGCAAGAGCATCCATTTCTTTTTTTATGTGACTGAACATGTGATCGATTGTTAGAACAAATTTTTGATACCTTTGTGGTAGGGGAAAATTACAAAAATGTTTTTAGAAAATACGGTAAATCAAAATGAACAATTCGGCTGGATCGAAGTTATTTGTGGTTCGATGTTCTCAGGAAAAACAGAAGAACTTATTCGAAGATTAAAACGCGCTCAGTTTGCAAAACAACGTATTGAAATTTTTAAACCCAATGTAGATACGCGATATGATGTTGATTTAGTTACTTCGCACGATCAAAATCAGTTCCGTTGTACGCCTGTTCCTGCTGCTGCAAATATTCCCATATTGGCAAGTGAATGTGATGTCGTTGGAATTGACGAAGCTCAGTTTTTTGACCACGAAATTGTTCAGGTTTGCAACGACCTTGCAAACCGTGGTGTACGGGTTATTGTCGCTGGATTGGATATGGACTTTAAGGGAAAACCTTTTGGACCAATGCCCGACCTTATGGCAACTGCTGAATATGTCACTAAAGTACATGCAGTATGTCCTAAAACGGGTAATTTAGCTCAATATAGCCACCGAATTAGCCCACAAGACGATCTTGTTTTACTCGGCGAAAAAGACAACTATCAACCCCTCAGTAGAGCTGCATTTTTTAAAGAAATGGAAAAAAATAAAGCCCCTATAAAAGACCCGAAAAAGAAAAAAAATTGAACCAACTTCACCTCCATTTAGCGCATCTTTCTCACAACATTAAGACCATTAGATCCCTCATAAAAAAAGAGACTAAACTTGTCGCTGTGGTTAAAGCAAATGCCTACGGAGCTGGGACAGTTGATATTGCAAAACACCTTGTCAGTAATGGGGTTGATTCCTTGGCTGTCGCTTATGCTTCCGAAGGAAAACAACTCAGATTAGCGGGTATTGAAGTCCCAATTATGGTGTTTTATCCTCAAGTCGATCAATTTCATACACTGATTCAAGCCAAACTTGAACCTGCATTATATCACCCCGATCATTTTGCCCGCTTTGACACTGAAGTCAAAAAGGCAAGCCTTTCTTCCTACCCCATTCACCTCAAATGCAACACAGGACTCAATCGAATTGGTTTATCCCCTTCGGAATGCCTCGATGTTCTCACACATAAAAACAATTTCCCCTTTGAAATAAAAAGTATCTATTCCCACTTGGGAGCTACTGAGGAAGCGCGTCCACATAAGTTTACAGAAAACCAAATTGAGCGATTTCTTACCCTAAAAGAACATGCAACTGCTTGTTTTGATACTCCCCCTCTTTTTCATTTACTCAATACCTCTGGAGTATTCAATTATCCGGAATACCAATTTGATATGGTACGTGTGGGAATTGGTTTAAACGGTTATGCAAACCATCCTGAATGGGATAAAAAACTAAAACCCATTGCCGAATTAAGTACCTCAATTGCACAAATTCATCATGTAAAAAAAGGAGAAAGTGTGGGGTATAACCAAGGATGGATTGCTCCAAAAGACAGTCAAATTGCTGTGCTTCCCATAGGACATGCTGACGGAATTGCAAGGCACTTTGGAAATGGAAAAGGAATGGTATGGATCAATGGAAAAAAAGCACCCTTTGTCGGAAACGTATGTATGGACATGCTTATGGTAGAGGTCACCGATATCGATTGTAAGACAAACGATCGTGCAGTATTTTTTGATACTACACACCCGGCTTCTTCACTTGCTAAAGCTGGTGGAACTATTTCCTATGAACTTTTAACCGGGCTTTCCAACCGAATTGAACGAATTGTCGTCTAAGCAATTACACCAAATGTTATATTTATAACTTTGTGTTATTAAATTGAGATAGCTGCATTTAGGGTTGTACCCTAGGGGATTAATCTTTACTTTTGCGCTTCTAAATAGAACACTATGAAAGTTGCTGTTGTTGGTGCTACCGGTATGGTTGGCGAAGTAATGCTAAGTATGCTTGCTGAACGTAAATTTCCATTAACGGAATTGATTCCTGTCGCTTCTGAGCGATCTGTTGGGAAAAAAATTCAATTTGAGGGAAAACAAATTGAAGTGGTTGGACTTCAAACTGCAGTGAATATGCGTCCTGACATTGCCTTATTTTCTGCTGGCGGAGAAACTTCCCTACAATGGGCACCTAAATTTGCTGAAGCTGGAACAACTGTCATTGACAATTCATCTGCATGGAGAATGGATCCCTCTAAAAAACTGGTTATCCCTGAAATCAATGCAAATGAATTGACCAAAGAAGATAAAATTATTGCCAATCCAAACTGCTCAACCATACAGATGCTTGTTGCTTTGGCTCCTTTACAACGCATCTACGGACTTAAAAGATTGGTTATATCTACCTACCAATCCATTACTGGAACAGGGGTAGCTGCTGTTCGTCAATTGGAAAATGAATGCCAAGGAATACAAGACCAAATGGCTTATCCTTATCCTATTCATAGAAATGCTCTTCCTCATTGTGATACCTTTCAAGAAAATGACTACACCAAAGAAGAAATGAAATTGGTCAATGAAACACATAAAATTTTAGGGGACAATAGCATTGGAATTACTGCAACCGCTATTCGTATTCCTGTCGTTGGAGGACATAGTGAGTCGGTTAATGTCGAATTGAGAAAACCAAGTTCGGTGGAACAAATCAGAACTCTTTTAAGCAATAGCGATGGAGTAGTTGTTCAAGATAACCCACAAACAAACACCTATCCAATGCCTATTTATGCCCATGGAAAAGACGAGGTATTTGTTGGACGTATTCGAAAAGATTTTTCTCAAGAAAATACATTTAACTTTTGGATTGTCTCTGACAACCTTAGAAAAGGTGCTGCCACAAACACCATACAGATTGCAGAATACCTTATTGAAAATAAATTGGTATAACTATAAATAAACAAAAAAAACTGCCTCTTTACAAGGCAGTTTTTTCACCCAAGTCGCGGTCTTTGGTATTTATAATTCTTCCATTTCAAAATCTTCCATGAATTTTGTGGTGTAGTTTCCAGCCACATAATCAGGGTGTTCCATCAGTTGTCGATGGAAAGGAATGGTTGTTTTTACACCCTCGATGATAAACTCATCCAGTGCGCGTTTCATTTTATTGATTGCTTCTTCTCTAGTTTGCCCAGTGGTAATTAGTTTAGCAATCATAGAGTCGTAATAGGGAGGTATACTATATCCCGAATATACGTGTGTATCGAGGCGAACCCCGTGCCCTCCTGGGACATGAAGGTTGGTGATTTTACCTGGAGATGGACGAAAATCGTTGTATGGATCTTCGGCATTAATACGGCATTCAATGGAATGAAGTTTGGGCAAATAATTTTTTCCAGAAATTGGTATCCCAGCAGCCACAGAAATTTGCTCACAAATTAGATCAAAGTCAATGACTTGTTCTGTGATGGGGTGTTCCACCTGAATCCTTGTATTCATTTCCATGAAATAGAAGTTTTTGTGTTTATCGACAAGGAATTCAACCGTACCAGCACCTTCATATTGGATAAATTCAGCGGCTTTAACGGCAGCTTCACCCATTTTATCACGCAATGCTTTTGTCATAAAAGGAGAAGGAGTTTCTTCGGTCAATTTTTGGTGACGACGCTGAACAGAGCAATCTCTTTCTGACAAATGACATGCTTTTCCAAAGCTATCCCCTACAATTTGAATTTCAATATGTCGAGGTTCTTCGATAAGTTTTTCCATGTACATTCCGTCGTTTCCAAAAGAAGCTTTCGCTTCTTGTCTAGCACTTTCCCATGCTTTTAACAAATCCTCTTTTTTCCAAACGGCACGCATTCCTTTTCCACCCCCTCCAGCAGTTGCTTTTAGCATGACAGGGTAACCAACTTCTTTGGCAAGTTTTTTGGCTTGTTCAAAATCGGCAATAATTCCTTCAGAACCAGGAATTGTAGGAACACCTGCTGCTTTCATTGTCGCTATAGCAGATGCTTTGTCACCCATTTTATTAATCATGTCTGCCGAAGCACCGATAAATTTGATTTCGTGTTCAGCACACATTTTTGAAAACTTAGCGTTTTCAGACAAAAATCCATATCCAGGGTGAATTGCGTCTGCATTTGTAATTTCAGCAGCAGCAAGAATATTTGCCATCTTTAGGTAGGATTCTGTACTCGATGGAGGACCAATACATACGGCTTCGTCTGCAAATCTGACATGTAAACTTTCTGCATCAGCTGTTGAATATACCGCAACAGACTTAATTCCCATTTCTTTGCAGGTACGAATAATTCGCATGGCAATTTCTCCGCGATTGGCAATCAGTATTTTTTTAAACATACACGTTGTTTTGATTCGCGTTTAAGAGGGATCAACTAAAAATAAAGGTTGGTCAAATTCAACAGGAGATGCATCATCTACTAATATTTTGACTACTTTACCGCTAATTTCAGATTCAATTTCGTTAAATAATTTCATTGCTTCGATCACACACAATACATCTCCAGCATTGATTTGTTGACCCACCTCAACAAAAACAGGTTTGTCTGGAGAAGCTTTTCTGTAAAATGTTCCAATGATCGGAGACTTGATCGTTAGATAGCCAGAATCATCGTCTTGTTTTGTAGGTGTAGCTGCTGGCTGCTCAGCAATTGGAGCAGGAGCTGCTGCAAGTAGTTGTTGAGCACCTACTTGTGGCATTTGCTGTAAAATTGTTGTCGAATCTAAGCCCTCTTTTCCGTTTCCTGTTTTAATGGTGATTTTAACATCCTCCATTTCCAGGCTAACTTCTGAAGCACCTGACTTTGCGACAAACTTGATTAGATTTTGGATTTCTTTAATGTCCATATTAACTATGATTTATTGTTTTGGTAATTATAATTCCAGGTTAGATAAGCTGCTCCCCATGTAAACCCACCACCAAAAGCAGTGAAAATTAACTTATCTCCTTTTTTGAATGTCGATTCAAAATCGGATAGGAGCAAAGGTAAGGTAGCGGCAGTTGTGTTTCCGTATTTTTCGATATTGACCAAGACTTTCTCTTTTTCAATTCCTATTCGGTCTGCAGTTGCGTTTATAATACGTTGATTTGCTTGATGAGGAAGCACATACTGTATGTCTTGGGTAGTCAAGTTGTGTTTGTTCATCAATGTAAGAGCAGATTCACTCATGTGTTGTACGGCATATTTAAAAACCGTTCTTCCTTCTTGTCGAACAAATTGATTTTTTTCTTCAAAGGTCGCTGCACTAATTGGATGCATCGATCCACCGTCTTTAATATTGAGATATTGTTTTCCGATTCCGTCACTTCCATGCACAGCATCTTCATAGCCAAATTCATTATCAGAGGGTTCAAAAAGGACAGCTCCGGCACCATCACCAAAGATGATACAGGTAGTGCGGTCGGTATAGTCTACAATGGAGGACATTTTATCTGCTCCAATTAAGAGGACTCTTTTGTATTGATTTGAATTGATAAAAGCAGCAGCAGTGGTCATTCCGTAGAGAAATCCAGAACAAGCTGCTTGAAGGTCAAAGGCAAAGGCATTTTTTGCTCCAATTTGAGAAGCTACATAAGGTGCTGTTGAACTAACGTGAAAATCTGGTGTAATTGTAGCAACCAAAACAAGGTCAATGGTCAAAGGATCGATGTCGTTTTTTTCGAGTAAGTTCATTGCTGCTTTTGTAGCAAGATAACCTGTGGCATGGAGGGGATTTTTGGCAATTCTCCTTTCCATTATACCTGTCCGACTCTGAATCCACTCGTTGTTGGTTTCAACCATTTGTTCTAAGTCTTGGTTCGTTAACACTTCGTTTGGCACATAACTACCTACGGCAGTAATTGCGGCTTTCGTCGCTGCTGAGCTTTCCCGTCTCATTTGTTCCTTGTCTTTTGCCTGAACATTTTGAATAAGTGAAGATAAACTTTTTATTCTAAAACGACCTGTTGTATATTAAAAATGCCCCCCAAATTGGAGAGCATTGATGTTTTTTTAGGTGTGGAGAATTAGGCTACAGCCTCTTCTGCATTGTCAATTAGGACTTTTCCTTTGTAATAAAGTTTACCCTCGTGCCAGTGAGCTCGGTGGTATAGGTGTGCTTCACCTGTAGTTTTGTCAACCGCAATTTGAGCTGGAGTAGCTTTAAAGTGCGTTCTCCTTTTGTCTCTTCTTGTTTTCGAAATTTTTCTTTTAGGATGTGCCATCTTAGTCCTGTTTTGTTATAATAAATCTTTTAGTTTGTCCCATCGTGGATCATTTTCTTCTTTCTCCTCTTTGGGTTGTAACTCTTCTAGTTTTTTTAATATGTCTGAATCAAGTGTTCCATCTGCAATTCCAGGATGAACCTTTTTGATTGGTACTGCCAAAACAATCATTTCATAAATTGGCTGGGCAACATTTATTTGATAACTACCGTGAGGTAAAATGATAAATTCATCATTGTCATCATCGTATTGATCCCCAAACTTCACGATCCAGTCGAGACTTGTTTCAATGGGATAATCAAAAGGTTCATTTGTTACGTCACAACTCAAACCAAGTGTTCCTGTGACAGAAAACTTGAGGTTCATTAGACTTGCTTTTTTTTCAAAAAGTAAGCTAACCTTGAGCGTGGCAGCATCAAAATCACTAAACTCAAATTCGTTAAAGAACGTTTTGTCAATTTCAAATTCAAATGAATGTTCACCTTCTTTGAGTCCTACAAAAGGGATGACAAATTCAGCTAACACATCCATATCATTGTCAATGAGCGGGCAAATTTACAAAAAAACTTTTTTTAAAACGCTTTTAGACAAAGTTTTATTGCTTTTTCGTTTGTTTGTGTTCCTGCTGCTCCCTGCGATTGAAATAAATTGTTCTTGCCAAAAACATTGCTTCTTCAAAAGAAGATGCATCCGCTTGGTTTTTTCCCGCAATATCATAGGCTGTTCCATGGTCTGGAGAGGTACGAACCTTTGACAGTCCAGCGGTATAATTAACTCCATTTCCAAACGCAAGTGTTTTGAATGGAATTAAACCTTGATCGTGATAACTGGCAAGAATTGCATCAAATTGGGTGTATAATTTCGTCCCAAAAAAACTATCTGAAGCATACGGTCCATAGACAAGTGTTCCTTGATCGATCAATTTTTTTATTGTGGGTCGAACAATTTCATCATCTTCTTTCCCAATGACCCCATTGTCTCCAGAATGTGGATTAATGCCTAATAAGGCAATTTTAGGTTTTGGAATTTGAAAATCTTCACGAAGAGATTGCTCCATTTTCTTGACTTTACTGACAATTCTCTCGGGTGTAATTGCCAAAGCGACCTCACTCACAGGAATATGATCGGTCAATAATCCCACCCTAAGTTGATTGCTAACCATAAACATTAAGCTTTCCCCTTTTAAAGCATCTGCCAAGTAATCGGTGTGCCCAGGGAATGCAAATTCCTTGGACTGAATGTTGTGTTTGTTGATTGGTGCCGTGACCAATACATCAATTTGATCGGATTTGAGTGCTTGAGTCGCTGCTTTTAGTGAGGCAAGTGCATGTCTTCCAGCTGCTTGCGATGGTGTTCCAAATTTTGTTTCAAATGCCTCTTTTGTACACTGTACAACATTAAGCTGATTGGATAATGGCTTTTTTCCAAGCTCATAAGTACCAAAAGAAGTGGTACGCTTAAAATGTTTTCGTTGTGCACTTAATACAGCATTGGTTGCAAAGACAATTGGAGTAAAAAAATCAAACATTCGCTTGTCTTCAAAAAGCCTTAAAATGAGTTCAATTCCAACTCCATTAGGATCACCCACTGAAATTCCTACTTTTATTTTTCGATCTCTACCCTCCATTGCTTGAATAATTGCTACTTTTGACGACAAAGTTACACATAATATTCAGCTTATGTTTACAGGTATAATTGAAGAATTTGGAGAATTAATTTCTGTTGTTCAGGAGCAGGGGAATTTACATTTGACCCTGAAAAGTAAACTTACTCCCTCGCTAAAGATCGACCAAAGTGTTGCCCATAATGGAGTCTGCCTAACTGTAGTTAAAATCGAAGGAGATCAATATACCGTAACAGCCATTCAAGAAACACGAGACAAAACAACGGTTGACGATTGGCAAGTAGGGAGTTCCATTAATCTCGAACGAGCCATGAAGCTAGGAGATCGTCTCGATGGTCATATCGTACAAGGCCATGTCGATCAAATTGGAGTCTGTACCGAAGTTAACGAAGTAGATAGCAGTTGGACTTTTTCGTTTGAATACGATGCGTTGCTAAACAACTTAACCATTGAAAAAGGTTCAATTACAGTCAATGGAACAAGTTTGACTGTGGTCAATTCTGGAACAAATACCTTTTCAGTAGCAATTATTCCATATACATATGAGCATACCAATTTTCATACGTTTGAAGTAGGGACTCGTGTGAATCTTGAGTTTGACGTAGTGGGAAAATACATTGCTAAAATGCAGTCTGTAAAACAATCTTCCTAAGATTAAAAAAAGGGGATAAAAAAATCCATAAAAAGGAATCCAAAAACGCTTCTTTTCTATAAATTTGATGTGAGAAGTTCGCGCTGTGACAACAGTGATGTTTAATCTAATGTAGAAAGGAGGTGCTTATGTCTTATAAACAACATTTGAGGAGTAACGGACAACAGGTGCCTTTTCAAGGTGCTTTCTAACCCTACTCCTTATCTATTTGGAATAAAAGCAGACCGATGGGTCTGCTTTTTTATTTTTCTGATGTATTTTTAAATAACAAATCATTTTAACTATGAAAAATATCCCTCGTGTTGATCTCAATGATTTTTTATCTTCCGATAAAACCAAAAGAAATGCCTTTGTAGAAACCCTTGGAAATGCATTTGAACACATTGGGTTTGTTCTGCTAAAAGGACATTATCTAACCCCCGCACTAACCGAAGAATTATACTGTGAAATCAAAGCGTTTTTTGATTTGTCAGAAGCGCAAAAAAAGACGTACGAAATTGAAGGATTGGCAGGTCAAAGAGGATATACCTCTTTTGGAAAAGAACATGCCAAAGGAAAAAAAGAAGGAGACCTCAAAGAGTTTTGGCATTTTGGTCAGTATCGCCAGCATCCCAAAGGTATTTCCTATCCAGAAAATATTCATGTGGAGGAACTTCCAGCGTTTAATATCGTAGGGAAAAAAGTGTTTCAATTGCTGGAAAAAACAGGTCAATCTGTACTTCAGGCAATTGCAATTCACCTCGGCTTGGAAAGTACGTATTTTGATTCCTTTGTCACTTATGGGAATTCCATTCTTCGACCTATTCACTATCCCCCAATTACCCAAGCACCAAAAAACGCAGTACGTGCAGCAGCTCATGGAGATATAAATTTAATAACACTGCTGATGGGTGCTCATGGTCGTGGTCTTCAAGTACTAACCAAAGAAGGAAAATGGATTGATGCAATTGCAGAAAAGGATGAATTGATTATCAATTTGGGCGATATGATGGCTCGATTGACAAACAATCGACTAAAATCAACACTTCACCAAGTGGTAAATCCTCCTGAATCAATGTGGGGAAGCTCACGCTATTCGATTCCCTTTTTTATGCACCCAAGTCCCGATATGCCTCTGAATTGCCTTTCCAATTGCATTGATGAAAATACGCCAAAAGCTTATCCAGATTGTACGGCTGGAGAGTATCTTGAAGAACGCTTAATTGAGTTGGGATTAAAAAAATAAAGGAAGGCAAAGGATGAATTTATTTCAGTTTGCAATCTTTTCACTAAGTTTGAGTCGATATGAGCCAAACTGAACTTCTTTTTACCCTAGCAAATACCGCAATCTTGTTGTTTTGGTTGCCTCTTTTGGTTGCTCCCAAAAAAACCTTGACACAACGACTTATTTCGTACCCTTATGTGCCGTTTGTAATAAGTTTCTTCTATCTGTTTTTTTTGATTGGAGATGGAGGTTTGGGAGAAGCTGATTTTAGTTCTCTTGACGGAATTTTAACCCTTTATAGAAACGCTACTCCTGAAGCAGCAGCAGCTGGATGGATGCATTACCTCGCATTTGATTTTTGGGTGGGATGCTGGGTACTTCGCGATGCACAACAAAAAAATATTCCACACGGATTTTTAATCCTCCCTCTTCTGTGTACTTTTATGCTTGGACCAGTTGGAATTTTACTTTATGTCCTTGTCGAAGTGTTTTTTAAACGAAAAAAAAATGACGTATAAACAAATTAATCGCTTTCGCAAAGCACACCGGTTTCTAGGTATTTTTATTGGAATTCAGTTTTTGTTTTGGACCATCTCAGGACTCTATTTTAGCTGGACTGATATCGACGAAATTCACGGGGATCAGTTTCTAAATGAAATACCTCAAGAGGCTTTTTCCAAAAATCTTTTGACCGATTCTCTTTTTCAAAAATTAGCCTTTCCCCTCCATAAATTGGAACTCAAAACTGTTGGAAAAGAACCTTTCTTTTGGGTCAATGATTCCATTCTTCTCCATCCAAAAACAGGTATTTTGATTGAGGAGATTTCTGAAAAACAAGCCCTTAAAGTAGTTCAAATTCATGTCCGCTCTGATTTTTCTCCTCAAAATACGGAACGAATAACTTCCGTTGGTAAACACGACGAATATCGAGGTAGACCACTCCCTGCTTATCGTATTTCGTTGAGCGGTGAGGGAAATCCAGTCGCTTATGTAGATGCTCGTAGTGGAAATTTTGAACGTATCCGTCACCAACAATGGAGGTGGTTTGATTTTCTTTGGATGACACACACCATGGACTACGAAGGTCGCGATGATTTTAATACGTTTGTCTTACGTGCCTTTTCACTCCTCGGATTGATTACCGTTTTCAGTGGGTTTGCACTTGCTTTTGTGACCTCAAAAAGAAGGAAAAAGAAAGCCTAATCTTCCTCTTTTTTGGGTAGTATTAGCTCAATCAAAATACCGATAAGACCCAATAAAAATCCAAGAATAAATCCTTCTACATGCGATCGATTTTTACGCTCTGCAATATAGGCACCAACGGCTCCTGTCAAAACTCCAAACGCAAGGGATATAAGTATAACCATAGTTTTTTAAAAAAGATAGGTAAATTCTACCCGTATTGAACGTCCTGTTTCTGCTGCAAAATAACGTAAACGATTCAGATAATTGCGATACGTTACGTTGGTTAAATTGTCAATTACTACTCGTGTGTCAATACGATTAAAAAGTTGTGTCCCCACTTCCAAGCCAAGTATATGGTACGCATCTGGAGGTGTACTGACATCAATTAATTCTGTTTTAATTACTCCATTTTCAAAGAAATTATACTCGAAATTAACCTCTGGGTAACGGTTTTGTTTTGACACATGATTGCTTGTAAGCAGAATTTCAAGAGGAGTTTTTTTGGTTTGCTTAAATACGAGTGAATGAGAAAAGTTAAACGGAGGAATATCAATTAAAGGGGTTCCATCTTCTTCTTCAACCTCAACCCAAGCAGCAGCAGCTTTGTAACTAAGCTGATCTGAAAATTGAATGCTTAGGTCAGCATCAAATCCACGCATATTTACTTTTGGTGCTTGTTGGTACTCACTTACAATCGCACTGATACTTCGTGTAGCGTCTACTCCCGTAGGTAGTAAGAAAATGTAATCCTTAATGTCTGTCATATAGGCCGATAACGCAAACTTAAAAAATCCATTCTTTTTTTCAATGGATAGAAGACGCTTAAATGCTTGCTCTTGCGTAAGACTTAGTTCTCCGCGTTCGATGGTGGCAAGCGCATGATGAAGTCCATCGCTAAAAAGTTCAGAAGGATTCGGTGAACGGGTGATTAGACCTAAATTCAAAAAGGCAAAAATTTCGTTTCCTAGGTACTGCTTCAATCCAAAAGAGCCTGAAAAATTTCCGTACTTCTTTATCTGCTCAGTCAAGTAATTTGAATTTGGTGTGGTCGAGATAATTGTGGATTGATATTTGGCGTCATACCCTCTAGAAATCCAATCATCAATTCGATAGTATTTTTGAGCATCTAAATAATCATAATCATATCGAACACCTAATTCAGCTGTAAAATTATTGGAAGGGGTGTATTCCGAAATTGAATATACGCCAAGTTTTGACCTTATATAATCTGGAATAAGCCTCCGAACTCCCGTATCAGGGTCTGAAAAATTATCTTGAATTTGAGCGGTAAGACCTGCTTTCCATTTCCAAGATCCTGCCTGCTTCGACTCTAAATCAAATTGAAAATCATGGGATTGTAACTGGATATCCAAAGCAGCTTGATCGCTTAATTGACCCCTTCTAACATCAAATTCTTTTCGTTGATTAGACTGAAAACTGTAGACCATTTCCCAATGTAATTTACCTGGATTTTGATTTTTATATTGTGCTGTTATATTGTGGTGTGAAGTCGTTTGACGCGGACTATTTATTGTATATGAAAAAGGCTTGCGAACTAATGGGACGTCACTTTTTATTGCACGAGCAAGATCACCCAAAGTTCCTAAATGTGCCGAAGATAATATCCCTACCTGTTTGTTGAAAAAACTGTAGGCTATTTTCCATTCTTGCGTAATTGTATTTCGACCAAAAAACAATCCAAAATTTTGTTCCCTGTTTCCTGTGTTGGTTAATTCATACTCAGGACTTGATAGATCCCCTAATTTTTTGAGGGAGGTGTTGATCCCTAAATGACTTCCTCCTTGATACGTCTTTACCACATTTGAAATTAAAAAACCACCCCGTCCGTTGTCTTGATATCCTGTACTAATTACCCCCATCAAGCTATCAATTCGAGCATATTTCTGAGGAGAAATTTTAAGTATCCCTCCAATTGCATCTCCTCCATAACGCAGGGCTGTTGCCCCCTTGATTAGCTGAACTTGTTTTGCACCACTAATGTCAATACTCGGTGCATGGTCTGCTCCCCATTCATGGTCTTGCAATCGAACCCCGTTGTTGACAATTGAAATTCGACTTCCAGATACCCCATGAATGACCGGCTTTACAATGTTGTTCCCTGTCTTAATTTTTGAAACTCCTGAAAGTTGTGCCATCGCATCCCCAAAATTCTGTGAACGATAACGGTCTATTTCATCACTCGATAAAGTACGTTCAATTCCCGTTTTATTCTCGCTTTTTTCTTTGTTGTCAGTGATGATTATTTCTTCAAGTGCATTGATATGATGCTCTAGATAGAACTTCTTTTCTGATGAAAATGCAGGAGAAATATTAATCGTAAGTGGATTGCAATCCGGATGATCTATCAAAAGTGTATACGACTGATCACACAAATTCCCAATGACAAAAATACCCTGTAAATTGGTCGTTAATTCGCGTTGCGTTTCAACAACATAGACACGTGCTTTATCCAATGGAAGATTGTCGTGTAAGTCAATTACTTGTCCCTCAAAACGAAAATCACAATTCTGAGTATATCCCAAAAAAGAGTACAATAGTAATGGGAAAAGGAAGCGTAAAATAGTCAAATAGTATATATTAAGGGCGATTCACTTTAAAGAATCGCCCTGTGAATTTACTGAATAATGATTGGAAAATCTAATTCTACATCTGAAGCACCTCCTAAAGCAGATCGAGTCGATCCTGTTTTGGAAGAGGGTTCGTGAATTAAATATATTCGAAGTGTCCCTTGACTTGCAGATGAAGTTGTCCATTGGGTCTTGATATTTATTCCAATTCCTTGCGTATCTATAATGT
The DNA here is from genome assembly GCA_030835845.1 of Flavobacteriaceae bacterium. Lineage (GTDB taxonomy): Bacteria > Bacteroidota > Bacteroidia > Flavobacteriales > Flavobacteriaceae > Arcticimaribacter. The sequence continues at coordinate 2,255 of JAUROD010000026.1, read as the reverse complement.
CATTTGACGCTGATGCAATGCTCATCGCTGCAGTTGCTACCTCGTAAAAAACAAAGTGCTCGTCCGATTCGTTGATAACTTCCGTAGTAATATTATCAATATCCGTTGGGTCTGTAGCATCATAAAATGATACTGTTGCCTGATAGGTACTGTTTGGAGATAAATTGATTGTCGGTGAGTTTTCTCCTAAGTTCCAAGTAATCGTCTCAGACTGATTTGTATCGTCTGACAAAACAAGAGTTACCCGATTAATCACTTCCTCCTCGTTGATTTCTTCTGGAGGTTGTTTGTCACAATTTGTGGTGATTATAATTAATAAAATTACGGTTATGCTTTTAAACCAATGCATTAGGATTGGTTCTTTTGATTGTATTTTCATTTGTGTTAGTTTAAAAAAGTGAATTGTAAAAAATTAAGGCTAAAGCAACACAATTGGGGGTCCACGAAGAGAATAATGATAATTAGAAAGTGATTGATAAGGAGCTGAATAATGCCCCGTAAGGGTATAGTAAAATGTTTTTTTAGGAATAAAAACACTTGAGGTTTGAGACACATAAGGAGAGGTAAACGTATAATCTAATGCACACTCAATTTCCTTTTTATGAAAGTGAGTACTTCCGTCTGTACATACACTTTCGTCTTTGTGTGTCGTCACTAAATGCTCCCATTGGGTAATGCTTGGAACAGATAGAACGGCAACAAATAAATAAGCGAGTAAGATTGATTGAAAATTGTTTTTCACACTCCTTTCTTTATAGGTTTTGTAAAAATAACCAATTCAATGAATTATCAATCAAAATAGCATTGTTTTTGAAGGATAACTTTCCTAAAATTTATTTTCTTTTGAGATTATTTGTTTACATTAGATTCGTTTTAATTGAGAACCAAATGAAAAAATACTTTTCTCTATTTCTTTTGATCTCCCCTGTTTTTTTAGTTGCTCAAGTTTTTCATTTCGAAGAAAACAATAATGGAGAAAATCTCAATCACCGGATTATGATGGATCAAGAATATTTCATTGAAACAGTCTATTCCACTGAAAATGGCGCATTTATTTTAACACGAGGAGGATACTACACAGCCTCTTCCAATGAAATTAATGTCGTGTTTGAATTCAATTCCAACTATACTACCGATAGTTTAAAAACACTCCGTTATAACGGGAAAGAGGAATGGGAAAATGTTTCTCTTTCCTCTCAAGTTCTTGATGGAAAATGGCTCATGGCTGGACGGGTAAATTCAGAAGGAGAACAAAGAAGGGACTTAACGCGAAGTCGTAAAACAATGAAATTTTTAATTGATGGTTATTTTCAATGGATCGCTTTTGATACTAAAACCTATCGTTTTTCAGGAGCTGGAGGAGGTCAATTCCAAGCAAAAAATAACACTTATGAAGAGTCGATTGAATACTTTTCAAGAGACAATTCAAAAATCGGAAATAAATTACCCTTTACATATTTACTCAAAAAAGAGGATTGGTATCACCAAGGACTTAATAGTCGTGGAGAACCACTTCATGAAATTTGGCATAAAAGAACAAACCAATAATCAACTATATTCACTCAATTTTATATTATGAAAAAATTAATACTCGGGCTTATTGCCTTTTCCTTTGCACTGCATACAAGCGCCCAAGGAAAAAAGAAAAAAGGCTTATCACTTGAAGCAACTCGAAGTGTAAGTATAGCTACAGACGAAGGTACTTGGATGTCACTTGATGTTCACCCTGATGGTTCTAAAGTTATTTTTGATCTTCTTGGGGATCTGTACGAAATGCCAATAAGCGGAGGAAAAGCAACGCGAATTACTGAGGGATTAGCGTTTGACTCTCATCCAAAATATTCTCCTGATGGAAATTCAATTTTATTTTTATCCGATAGAAGCGGTGGAAATAACGCTTGGATTATTGATCGAATTGAAAAAGATACGACCCAATTAACCAAAGGAAATACATCAAAAATGCAATCTGCAGAATGGTCTCCAGACGGGAACTATATTGCGGTTAGTAGAGGAACTAGAAACTTTAAACTCCATTTGTACCACAAAGATGGAGGAGGAGGAACTCAATTGATTGACAAACCGGATAATCTCAAAATATCTGAACCTAGTTTTACTGCAGATGGTCGTCATATTTGGTATTCTCAACGCTCAGGAGCATGGCAATACAACGCAAGTCTACCCCAATATCAATTGGGAACATATGACAGAGAAGATGGGAAAAGAGAAACAATGACTTCCCGTTATGGATCTGCATT
>JAUROD010000025.1 GCA_030835845.1 Flavobacteriaceae bacterium | reverse complement strand
GAAGGGAATATTGAAGGAAGTTCAGGAGGTGAATTCGTACAAAATGACGAACAAATTTTATTTTTGGGAGGTGTTCTTGTAGATCAAGAGAATAGATTAAAGTCATGCACCAACACCCAAATTATAAAGTTTGATTAGAAGAAAAGAAAATTAAGCAATATTGGAGAATTAACGTTTAATTTTAGTGAAAAAGAATTTTTTTCAAAAATGGAAGATAGGATTATTTTGTCAGATGCTGATAAACTGTATGAACTTTTTCCCTTTCAAAACATTATAAATATATATAATAAACCTAAATATTTGAATGCTTTTCTTTCCACTAACTATACTGAGGATGGGCTTTTATCATTTGTTAAGGTAAATAACATAACCAAACTAAATGATACGCTGACAATAAAAGCTAGGGATCTTTTTCTAGACAAAATAGGAACACTTGAAATTTATCGTTCAAACAATTACTTTCAATATATTACTCCTCTAGTTATAGTTATTATTTTAGGTTTCATACTGGTTATATTTCTTCGTTACGATAAAAGGAAATTCAAAATACTCTCAAAAGGAATAAAATATCAAGGTAATTTCTATGCATTATCCGAAGAGGAACTAATAATATTCCGGAAAATGATAGAAGAAGAAGTTAACTACAATGATCTATTTAAATTGGTTGAGAATAAAAACCTAACCTATTCTCACAATACACGATTATTTAATCAATTAATTGATCAATTAAACACTAAAACTGAGATTATTTTTAAATTAAAAAAAACAGCCATAGTAAAGTCTAAATCAATTATAGACCGAAGGTTAACGGTATTAGAAATATCTAAAGAGCTTCTAGATAAGATAAAATTACCCTATTAAAAAAAGTCGTAAATCAATTTTGAAACTGTTTACGACTTTGTATGTGACCCAGGGAGGATTCGAACCCCCAACCCTCAGAGCCGAAATCTGATATTCTATCCAGTTGAACTACTGGGCCATTAAATCTTTAAATTCAAAAAATTGAATGCACAAAATTACACTTATCGTTAAGCTTTGCAATAAAAATATACATTAAAAATTATCTCTTCTGATCAATCTATACAATCAAATCAACTGAATCAATCATTATACTAAACCTGTTTTGCTCTCCTTTCTATTAAGTATGTTATCTTTGATAGGATGCCTAATCGAAAACCTATTCTATAAAGAATAAGAAATCACTCTCTATGAAAGCAATTGTATGTGAACAATATGGACCCCCTTGTAGTTTAGTTTTGAAAGAATTACCCAACCGTTCACCCACAGCAAAAGAGGTTGTGGTTCAGGTCAAAGCATGCAGCTTGAACTTTCCTGATACATTAATAATACAAGGAAAATATCAATACAAACCAGATTTACCCTTTACTCCTGGAAGTGATATTGCTGGTATAATCAAAGAGATAGGAAGTGAGGTTAAAAACTTTAAGATTGGAGACGAGGTATTTGGACTTATTCCTCATGGAGGTTTTGCTGAGGAAGCGGTTTGTTCTGCAAAAAGTATTTTTCCAAAACCACCTAAAATGGATAATGCTATAGCAGCTTCTTTTTTAATGGCATATGGCACTTCGTATTATGCACTTAAAAACAGAGCAAAACTTAAACAAGGTGAGACCCTAGTCGTTTTGGGGGCATCTGGAGGTGTTGGTATTGCTGCTGTAGAATTAGGAAAACGACTTGGAGCAAGGGTTATAGCCTGTGCCTCAACTGATGAAAAATTAGCTTTTTGCAAGAGCTATGGAGCTGATGAAGTAATTAATTATACAAAGGAAGATTTAAAAGTTAGAATTAAAGAATTAACTTATGGAAAAGGTGCTGATGTTATTTATGACCCCATTGGTGACAAATTTTCTGAACCCGCACTTCGCTCAATTGCATGGGAAGGAAGGTATTTGGTAGTGGGATTTGCCGCTGGTGAAATTCCTAAAATACCGTTAAACCTAGCATTGCTTAAATCTTGTCAAATTGTAGGAGTATTTTGGGGTGCATGGGCAATGCAATTTCCAAATGAAAACGCTATTAACACCATGGAATTAATGACATGGCATAGTGAAGGAAGATTAAAACCTCATATCCATGCACAATATTCACTCTCTGAGGCATATAAAGCAATGGAAGAAATGCAAGATAGAAAAGTGATGGGTAAAATTGTGATCGATTGTACTAAAACCTAGGAAAGCTTACTTTTTACGATCAAAGAAATTGTTTTACCATCTGCTTTTCCTGACATTTCCTTTGAAGCCATCCCCATTACTTTGCCCATATCTTTCATACCTTCTGCTCCAGTTTGATTGATAATTTTTTCAATTATCTCTGTAACCTCTGCTTCTGAAAGTTGTGCCGGTAAAAATTCTGAAATGATTGCAGCTTGATCTTCTTCAGGTACCGCAAGGTCAATACGGTTTTGTGTTCTAAAAATTGATGCACTATCCTTCCTTTGTTTGATTAACTTTTGAACAAGTTTTACTTCTTCTTCATCCGTCATTTGAGTCCCTCCACCTGTAGCAGTTTGAGCCAACATAACAGAAGATTTGATTGCTCTAAGAGCCTCAAGACGGAGCGTATCCTTTGCCCTCATCGCATTTTTTATCTCTTCGGATAAATTATCTAGTACGCCCATAGTTAGTCAACATTATCGTGTAAAAATGAATTATTAGATCGTAATTGAATATCGTCATTACTATCATTATCTATACTTAAAGTGGAAGGTGTATCGTCCTCCGCAGGACCGTCAATTTCAAAACCCATTCGCTTATAAGCCGGTTGACGTTCCATTTCATCAATTCGATTTATACTATTATTAAACGTATAATTAAATTGTTTGAGTTGTTCTTTACGCTTCTCATTATCCATTCTAATGTTTGATTGGATAGACTGATCAAACGGGCTCGTTACTTCATTTGGCTTATCACTCGATAACGGTTCACTTTTAGAAGTTGATTCTGGAACAATCTTAAGTTCCATCTCGCCCTCTTTAACAGTCTCAAATTCAATATCAATCGAACTTATATCCTCAAAGTTAATGGAGTTATCTATTTCGTCATCAACTCGCACTTCTTCATTTGTAATCAACGAATTTTTAGGCTCTATTGGCAAATCAAATTCGAAGCTAATCTGTTGGTGTTCTTCCTGGTCGTAAGACATAATTTCAACATCTTCCACCTCTATTGAATTAATTTCTGTAGTAATTTCATTAAATATGAAATCTTCTTCAATCTCTCTGGTGATTTGCTCTGAAGTTACTTTTTCGGAAACCAAAACCTCAGCGTCAACCTCTATAGAAGTTAAAAATTCATCTAAATGAATTAAAGGATTTTCATCATTAACCGGTTCAATAAATTCATTCTCTTCAAAAGATGTAGAATCAATTATCTCCTTCAAGGCAGGATCAACATGTTCATAATTTACCTCTATCTGAGATAGATCTTCATCAGATATTTCAGGCTTTTTGTCAAATTCAATCCCTTGGGGAATTTCCTCCTCTTGATCCAACAAGTAGCGGATGATATTATCTTCTTTATGGTCAGTTTTTTCTTGAGGAAATAATGTTTTTGGTTGGTTCTTACTAGATAAATCATGAACGAGAGGTTGATCCTCTTCTAGGGTGTGAATTACTTTTTTTGCTTCCGTATTAACAATATCATGTTGTTGTTCAGAATTAAAACCAGTAGCTATAATTGTAACTGAAATGCTATTCCCAAGTTCGGGATCGTCTCCAACCCCCATAATAATATTTGTATTATTTCCTGCTTCAGCTTGGATACTATCATTGATTTCACCTATCTCATCAATTGTAATTTCCTCGGTCCCAGAAACAATCAACAAGAGTACATTTTTGCAACCTGTGATTTTATTATCGTTTAGCAAGGGAGAATCAAGTGCTTTTACGACTGACTCTTGAGCTCTATTTGATCCTTGGGCAATAGCAGAACCCATTATTGCTGAACCACTATTGCTCAATACAGTTTTTGCGTCTTTTAAATCAATATTTTGGGTATAATGATGGGTTATAACTTCAGCTATTCCACGTGCTGCAGTAGCTAAAACCTCATCGGCTTTAGCGAAACCAGCTTTAAAACCAAGGTTACCGTATACCTCACGAAGCTTGTTATTATTAATAACTATAAGTGAATCTACACAGGCTTTTAATGTTTCTAAACCATGTTGTGCTTGCTCAACTCGAATTTTTCCTTCAAAATGAAAAGGCATGGTCACAATTCCAACCGTAAGAATATCAAGTTCTTTGGCCATTTTTGCAATAATTGGTGCAGCTCCTGTACCTGTTCCACCACCCATTCCTGCTGTTATAAAGACCATCTTTGTTTGGGTTGAAAGTAACTGGTGAATATCTTGATAACTTTCTTGAGCTGACTGTCTACCAATTTCAGGGTTTGCTCCTGCTCCTAGACCCTCTGTTAGAGAAGCTCCAAGTTGAATTTTGATTGGCACACTACTCTTTTCAAGCGCTTGTGCGTCAGTGTTACAAATAACAAAATCTACACCTACAATGCCTTGCTGAAACATGTAGTTGATTGCATTACTTCCACCACCACCAACACCTATAACTTTGATTACGTTACTTCGATTTTTGGGTAAATCAAAATTAAAATCACCCGTTAATCCTTCAAATGTTCCATTGTTATCCTGCATAATCTAGGCTTTATCTAAAAATTCTTTAAACTTGTCTGTCCATCTTTCAAATACCGAATTTCGTTGGTTTGAAATTACAGAAGAATCCCTATAATCATCTATTGGACCTTCTTCAGTAATGGTTTCATCTTTTTCTAGTCTACTTTTTTCAGTTGGATTCTTTTCAAGGGCGGCCATCAATAAACCAACAGCAGTAGCAAACATTGGACTGGTGGTTGTGTCATCAGAATTGCCAGCCAAATGTTCGTTAGGATACCCTACGCGTGTATCCATTCCAGTAATATATTCTACCAATTGTTTTAAATGCTTCAACTGACTTCCTCCTCCAGTAAGCACAATTCCAGCAATTAACTTTTTCTTTTGATCTTCATGACCATAATTTTTAATTTCCAAATACACCTGTTCGATAATTTCAATTACACGTGCATTTATAATTTTGGATAATGTTTTTAGAGAAATTTCTTTTGGATCTCTACCTCGAAGACCAGGAATAGAAACAATTTCAGTTTCTTTATTCTCCCCTGGCCAGGCAGATCCAAATTTAACTTTCAATAATTCTGCTTGTTTCTGAATTATTGAACAGCCTTCTTTTATATCTTCAGTTATTACATTTCCTCCAAAGGGAATCACAGCAGTACTTCGAATAATTCCATCTTTAAAAATTGCTAAATCAGTTGTTCCTCCACCAATGTCTATCAAAGCAACTCCAGCTTCTTTTTCTTCTTGACTTAAAACTGCATCCGAGGAGGCAATTGGTTCAAGTGTAACATGACCCATGTCCAACCCAGCACTTTTAATACAACGTCCAATATTTCGAATCGAAGAAACCTGCCCCACAACAACATGAAAGTTAGCCTCTAAACGACCACCATACATTCCAACGGGTTCTTTGATTTCAGCTTGTCCATCAACTTTATATTCTTGTGGAAGCACATGAATAATTTCTTCTCCAGGGAGCATTACAAGTTTATGAACTTGACTAATTAATTTTTCAATATCCTCTTCACTAATCACTTCATCAGCGTTTTCGCGTGTTATATAGTCACTGTGTTGAAGGCTTCGAATATGTTGACCGGCAATCCCAACAACTACCTCATTGATTTTCAAACCAGATGATTCCTCTGCTTCCAAAGTAGCCTGCTGAATTGATTGAATCGTTTGTGTGATGTTGTTTACTACTCCGCGGTGAACTCCTAAACTTTTAGATTTACCAATACCCAGGATTTCAACTTTACCAAATTCATTTCGTTGACCTACCATTGCTACAATTTTTGTAGTTCCAATATCTAAGCCGACTGCGATTTTTTGTTCTTCCATGATGCGTTATTAATGTGCAACTATTTGCTTGTTAAACATTAAATTAATTTCTGAAAATTCAGTTGATTTTGAGTGCTGCTGTACATAAGCACAAATATGTTTGAGTTTAGCTAATTTTTCATTAAAAGATGAAGAACTACCCCATACCACATCAAATGAAAAAGAACGTAAACCAAGAACATAACCTCTTGGTTGATTTTCAATATGAATGAATTCTTTTGAAAGAAAAGGATCATTCATAATTTTCAATACAAATTGTATGGTTTCACTCATTTTATTTTCGTTTAAGATTCCATAATAAATAGGAACCAAAGGACTATATTGAGAAGAAGTTGGCATCTGAAATCCTTCAGAATCAACGTAAAATATAGTATCACCTATTACTCTAAAAAGAGGCTCACGTTCATCTATTTCTACAACCATTTTACCTTGGGGAAGAATAAAAACCTCAGCTGTATTTACATAAGGATTACTCTCAATAACATCTTCGATATAATTCAAAGCTAGTACTTCTTTTTGCTTATAAAACAGGCTGTCTTCCTTTTGTATCAACAATTTATTAACGATATCTTTAGTTAGAAAATTTGACTCTTCAAACGTAAATTTTATTTCTAACTCATTAATTTTTAATCGTTTATTCCTAAAAGATGCAAAGCTTGATAATGCTAAAACAAGAGTAAAAACAAAAGAGAAGTATATTATATTTTTAGTCTGCATTGCCTAGTAACTTATTTTTTAATTTCTGAACTTCTAGTCCAATATCTCCAGCTCCTAAAACTATTTTAATACGTTCAGGGGCAGCACTAACCTCATCAACAAGATTAATTTTTTCTACTAGGCTAACCATTGAATGACTTCCTATTTTATCGGCCAGCACCTTAGAATTTATTCCCTCAATTGGTCGTTCTCTTGCTGGATAAATTGGAATCAATATCACTCTCTCAAACAAAGAGAGAGAACGAGCAAAATCATCCATAAAATCTGATGTTCGCGAATAAAGATGAGGCTGGAAAATAACACACTTTTTTTCTTTTGGAAATGCATCCTCAAGTGTATCATAAACAGCTTTTATTTCAGTTGGATGATGCGCATAGTCATCAATTAAAATATGTTCTTTTGACTCAACAACAAGTTCCAAACGTCGTGCAACACCAGGAAATGAACCTAATGCATTTAACAGTTTATTGTTGTCAAGGCCACTTTTATCAGCCATTGCAAACGCTGCAATTGCGTTAGATAAATTATGCAATCCCAATTGACTAAAATAAATATCTACGAATTCATTTTTAGGGGTATGTAAATTAAATCGATAACCAAATCCTTCTGTTTTGATATTTGTGGTGTGATAATCTGCTTTACTATCTGATATACTGTAAGTAATTCCTTTAATCGGCACCTGTTTTTCAACTATCAAATGAGTTATTACCTGTGAAGCGAACTGGGAATAACTTTTGTATACCTCGTCTGCACTACCATAGATATCAAGATGATCGGCATCAACTGAAGTTATGCAGCCAATTGTGGGTTTAAGCTGTAAAAAAGAACGGTCAAATTCATCAGCTTCAACTAGCGAAAAATGAGTCCCTGTAGACAACATATTCGTATCATGTCCTTTTAAAATTCCTCCAACAAAAGCTGTGAATGATTGTGATAATGACGAAAATAAGTGTGCCAAAATAGAGGTAGTCGTGGTTTTTCCATGCGTACCGGCAACAGCAAGTGTGTATGTATCAAGAGTTAATTCACCTAAAAATACTGCTCTTTTAACTACTGAATTTGACTGAGATTTAAAATGTGTTAACTGAGGATGTGAAGCTGGAATTGCTGGTGTATAAATAACCTTTACTTGCTCATTTTCAAAACCTTCTGGTATATCATTAGTTGTTTCTCCAAAGGTAACAACAGCTCCTAGTTTACATAAATCAGTTATTAAATCTGAAGGTGTTTTATCATACCCGGCTACATGTTGACCTTTTGCTAGTAGAAAACGAGCAATAGAAGACATTCCAATGCCCCCAATCCCAATAAAATAATAATTATTGATTTGATTCATTTTCTCTGATTAAAGGTGTAAAACATTTGACTATATCTTTGGTCGCATGAGGTTTAGCAAATTCACCTAAAGCATATTGCATTTTTAATTGTTTTTCAGGTGATTGGATTAAAGTTTTCAATTCAGTGATAAACTGATTTTCAATATTTTTCTCCTCAATCATAATTGCAGCCCCTTTGTCTGAAAGTGATTTTGCGTTATAATATTGATGATTTTCTGCTACATTGGGTGAAGGAATCAACATAATAGGCTTACCCACTACACATAGCTCTGAAACACTCCCGGCACCAGCTCTAGAAACAATTATATCGGCAGTCGCATAAAGCAAGTCCATTTCTTTTATAAAGTCATACACCTTAACATCTTCCTTATTATGATACGCTCTAAAATGGTTGTAATACATTTTTCCACACTGCCATACCAATTGTAAATCAAAAGCTTTTATAGATAAAAGGTGGAAAGCAATCATTTCATTAATCTTTTGTGCTCCTAGACTTCCTCCTATTACAACTAGTGTTTTTTTTGCAGGATTTAGCTCAAAAAAAGAGTATGCCTTTTCACGTTTAGATGAAATTTCTAATAAAGCCTCACGAACGGGATTTCCCGTATTAAATATTTTATCCTTTGGAAAATAGTTGTCCATTTTTGGATACGCAACTGCAATTCCACTTGCACGTCTCGCTAAAATTTTATTTGTTATTCCCGCAAATGAATTTTGTTCTTGAAGAAATATTTTTCTGCCCAATAAGCTAGCAACAAAAAGTACTGGTCCACTTGCAAATCCCCCAGTCCCAATAGTTAAATCAGGACGAAATTTCAGGACTAAAAAAACAGCTTGTAAAACGCTCATGACTAACTTCAGTGGGAAAAGTATATTTTTTATAATTTTTCCTCTGTGAAAACCTGAAATCCAAAGCCCCGTAATAGAATATCCAGCCTGAGGTATTTTTTCCATTTCCATTTTACCGTGAGCACCAACAAAGTGGATGATGGCATATGGATCGTTTTTCTTTATTTCATTAGCAATAGCAATTGCAGGGTATATATGACCACCCGTTCCTCCTCCCGATATAATATATCTATATTGTTTCACTTAATATTGCTAAAGGGTTTTGTTCTTCTAAATGATCTTCTTGTTTTTCTTTGTCAGTATCTTCTGCAGCACTTACACTTAAAACGATACCAAACGCGACACACGTCATCCAAGCAGCAGTACCCCCACTACTTATCATAGGAAGTGTTTGTCCTGTTACAGGAAAAATATTCACCGCAACACCCATATTAATAAACGCCTGGGTAATAATGGGCAAACCTACTCCAATGGTCAATAGTTTCCCGAAAATTGTGGTTGCACGATGTGTTATAACTACTAACCTAAATAATATAATTAGATAAAAGACAATAATTGTTATTCCTCCTATCAATCCGAATTCTTCAACAATTATAGCATATATGAAATCAGAGCTACTCTGTGGCAAGAAATTTTTCATTACACTTTTTCCCACACCCAATCCAGCAACACCACCTGATGCAATTGCAATTTTTGCTCGTTCGACCTGATAATTACCATCACCTGAGGTTTCTGATTGATTAAAGTTTTCAATTCGACTTATCCAAGTATCTACTCTATTGGGCATCACATTAGGAAATGCTTTGGCTAGAAGAATAAAAAGCAAGAGGAAAAGAGCTCCAGTAAGGAAAATACCCATAATATATTTAAAAGGATAACCTCCTATAAAAGCTAACATCATAATCATCATAAAAACAATAACCGCAGTAGAAAGATTTGATGGAAGTATAAGCGCTAAAATTAATGCTACTGGCAACCAAAGGGGTAGGACAGATTCGCTGAATCGTCTACCTTGATCTTTAATTTTATCTAAATAATAAGCAACATAAATCATCAAAACAACAGATGCTAAGTTGGATGTTTGGAAGCTTATACCAACAAATGGTATTTGAATCCATCGACTCGCGTTTGCTCCACTTATAGTTGTCCCTTGTGAGGCTGTATAAATTAAAAGTAAAACAACAATTGGAAGCATTAAAATTGAAATTCCCTTAAAATAATGAAATGGTATTTTATGAATTCCAATCATGAAAATAAATCCCAATAAAAGGATAACCATGTGCTTTATTAGATGTTGCCAAGGTGTTCCGTTCCCAACTACATAACTAAGGTTTGAACTAGCGCTAAACACTGGGAAAAAGGAAGCCAGTGCTAGGAGTGCTAAAATGCCCCATAGCACCAAATCGCCTTGTATAAGTCTAAATTTACTTTTCATTAAAGGTTTTTTACAGCTTCTTTAAATTGGTTACCACGATCCTCATAATTATCAAATAAGTCAAAACTTGAACACGCAGGGGACAACAATACAGTATCTTTTTTATCTGCTAAATCCCGAGCTATACTAACAGCCTCTTTCATGGAAGTTGTTTCAACCATTAAATCAACTACAGGAGAAAATGATTCAATTAGTTTTTCATTATCTAATCCTAGACAAACAATTGCCTTAACCTTTTCACGTACAAGCGGAAGTAGACAATCATAGTCATTTCCTTTATCTACTCCTCCAACGATCCACACTGTTTGTCCTTCCATACTTTCAAGTGCATAAAACGTAGCATTTACATTTGTTGCTTTTGAATCATTGATATATGTGATGTGTTGAATTTTAAGTACTTTTTCCAATCGATGTGGTATGGATGTAAAACTGAACAAACTTTCTCTTATCGAGTCTTTACTAACATCTAGTAAACGAGCTACTGAAACTGCTGCCATAGCATTAAGTAGATTATGTCGTCCTTGCAAGGAAAATTGTGAAGTTGATATCATATCGTTGGATTTGTTTGTGTGTATGTGTATTTTTTTATCTGAGTAGTGAACACCTGGTATTTTATTTTGATCAAAACCAAATGGAATTTTTTGAGCATTTGTTTGACTTTCTTTGATTGCATTGTCCAGAACAGGATCATCGGAATTAAAAAGTAAAAACTGGTTCTTTTTTTGGAAACTTGTAATTCGCATTTTGGAAGCTATATAGGTAGAAAAATCATCATTATATCTATCTAGATGATCTGGTGTGATATTTGTAATAACACCTATTTCAGGAGCGAATGAATGAATATCATCCAGCTGAAAACTACTTATTTCTAACACAAAAAGCTGATACTCTTCCTCGGCAACTAATTGAGCGAAACTCTTTCCAATATTTCCAGCAAGACCAACATTTAAACCTGACTCTTTAAGTAAGTGATGAATCAGTAAAGTGGTAGTTGTTTTTCCATTGCTCCCTGTAATTCCAATTATTTTTGCGGATGTATATTGACTCGCAAATTCTATTTCTGATTGAACCTGAATTCCTGCTTTTCGAATTTCTCTCATTACTTCAACACGTTCAGGTATTCCAGGGCTTTTCATAATTAGGTTTGCCCCTAAAATTCGGTTTAAACTATGTTGGTTCTCCTCCCATTCAATCTGATGTTTCTCGAACAATTGTTTAATCTGAGAATCAATTGGACCTGAATCAGAAACAAAAACTGAATAGCCCTGCTTTTTTGCTAAAAGAGCAGTTCCTTTTCCACTTTCTCCCGCGCCTAAAACAACGATCTTTTTCATTAGCGTATTTTAAGTGTTACAATGGTGAGAATAGCGAGTAAAATTCCAACAATCCAAAAACGGGTCACTATTTTACTTTCGTGATATCCCATTTTTTGATAATGGTGGTGTATAGGAGACATTAAAAATATTCGTTTCCCCTCACCTGTTTTTCTTTTTGTGTATTTAAAGTAGCTAACTTGAATAATCACAGATAGCGTCTCAACCAGAAAAATCCCACACAACAATGGAAGTAAAAGTTCTTTTCTAATCATAATTGCAATTACTGAGATAATAGCACCTATTGTTAGACTACCTGTATCTCCCATAAATACTTGAGCAGGAAATGTATTGTACCATAAAAATCCTATCAGAGATCCAAGGAAAGACGCTACAAAAATTGTAATCTCACCAGCATTAGGGATATACATTATATTGAGATAGTCAGAGAAAATAACATTTCCTGACACCCATGCAAAAACACCTAGAGTAAAAACCATAATTGCAGAACTACCGGCAGCTAGACCGTCAATTCCATCTGTTAAATTTGCTCCATTAGAAATAGCTGTAACGATAAATACTACAATTGGAATAAAAACTAACCATGTCCAACTTGATATGCTAGGAATCCAATCAATCAAACTAGAGTAGTCAAATTCATTATTTTTCAGCAAAGGAATTGTTGTTAAGGTTGATTTTTCTTGTTCATAAAAAGACGAACTCCCCTCAGTCAGTTTTATTTGTGAAGTTGGTATTTCCTGACGTACTGTGATTTCTGGATGGAGATACATAGTTACACCAACAACTATCCCAAGGATAACTTGACCTATGATTTTGAATTTTCCCTGGAGCCCTTCCTTGTCTTTTTTAAAGATTTTAATATAATCATCTGTAAAACCAATAAATCCCATCCAAATTGTAGTAAATAGTAACAACAGTATGTAAATGTTATCTAAGCGAGCAATTAATAAAACAGGAATCAGAGTACTTAATATAATGATAATACCCCCCATTGTTGGAGTACCTGCTTTTTGACTTTGTCCTTTAAGCCCTAAATCACGAATACTTTCGCCAATTTGTTTTTTAGCTAGAAAATCAATTATTTTCCTACCGTAAATAGTAGAAAACAACAATGAAATAAGAACTGCAACGGCAGCTCTAAAGGAGAGGAACTGAAATAATGATGCCCCTGGAAGATTATATTGAGATTCTAAATATTCAAACAAATAGTACAGCATATTAAAAAAGTTGTTTACAGATTTCATGAACGACTTGATAATCATCAAATGGATGTCGTTCGCCTTTTATTTCTTGGTAATTTTCGTGGCCCTTTCCAGCAATCAATAACACGTCACCAGCTACCAATCGCATACAAGCAGCTTTAATTGCTTCTTTTCGATTTGGAATCCTAAGGGTTTTTTTATAGTCTTCGGGTGCTACTCCCTTTTCCATTGCATCAATAATTTCATCTGGGTTTTCGTCTCGCGGATTATCAGAAGTGAATATTACATAATCACTTGATTTTGCGGCTACATTACCCATCATTGGACGTTTGTCGTGATCTCGATTACCACCACAACCAACTACAGTTAAAAGTGTTTCATTCTTCGTCCTTATCTGGGCAATTGTTGCAAGTACATTTTTTAAAGCATCAGGAGTGTGGGCATAATCAACAATTACTGTTGCACTATTAGGTGTTTGATAAATCTGAAATCGACCTTTCACATTTTTTAATTTGCTCATCAATTCCAATATTTCTAGAGAATCTAAATCCATCAATCTTGCAACAGCATATACTGCTAAAAGATTTGATGCATTAAATTGACCTATCAGAGTCGACCAAAATTCATGATTGTCAATCTTTAATAACATTCCTGAAAATTCATGCTCCAAGATTTGAGCTTTGTAATCTGCATAATTCTGCAGGCCATAACGTACTCTTTTTGCTGCAGAATTTTGAAGCATAAATTCTCCATTTTTATCATCTGCGTTTACAAGTGCAAAAGCATTTTGTGAGAGTTGATCAAAAAATTGTTTTTTTACATCTCTGTATTCAGCAAAACTTCCATGATAATCAAGATGATCATGAGTAATGTTTGTAAATACACCACCTGCAAAATCAAGGGCATGGATTCTTCCTTGATCAATTCCATGAGAAGATACCTCCATAAAACAATAATCTAATCCAAGATTTACCATCTTATTTAAATACATATTAAGCTGTAAAGGGTCTGGGGTTGTATGCGTTGCATCAATTAGTTGGTTTTCATAAGCAATTTCAATTGTTGACAATAAACCTGAACCATACCCCGCTGCATTAAATAGTTTGTATAGAAGAGAAGCAACCGTCGTCTTTCCATTTGTTCCTGTAATACCAATCAATTTTAATTTTGATGATGGATTATCATAAAAATTTGCAGCCAATACAGCAAGTGCTTTTCTGCAATTTTTGGTGTAAATCCAGCAAACTTTATCGTCCATTATTGAAGGTTTTTCCTCACAGATTATTGCAGTTGCTCCTTTTGAAATAGCATTTGATATGTACTCATGACCGTTTATTTCACCTCCAGATATAGCGACAAAAACTCCATTTTCGACAACTTTCCTTGAATCGAAAGAAATATCTTTAATTGGAATATGAGTAGATCCTTGAATTGCATCAAGCTGAACACCAAAAAGAAGATCTTTTAACTGTTTCATGACAACTCTAGAATTAATTCAGTGTTAGGATTTATCTTTGAACCTGCCTGAACAGATTGCTTTATCACACGTCCCTTTCCTTTCAACTTCACCTTTAAGCCAAGTCGTTCTAAAATAATAACTGCATCCATTGCAGGCATACCGCTTAAATCAGGAATAAGTGTTGATTCAACTAACTGAAGTTCTTCATCTTTTTGTAGAGTATTTAGTTTTATACTATCAAGGGAAACTATTCGCTCTAAAGGAGTAGCATTATATACTTTTTTAGCAATTTCTTTGAATACTGGTGCAGCCACTTGCGCCCCATAATAACCTTTGGATTTGTTAGGCTTATTCACAACCACAATACATGAATATGTTGGTTCTTCAGCGGGAAAATACCCGACAAAACTAGCTACATATTGAACATCATCACTTGTATAATCAACTTGACATGTGCCTGTTTTTCCAGCCATTGTAAATGCGTCATCCTTAATTTTATATCCTGTACCCCATTCTTTATCAACCACATTAAACATCATTTGACGCACATGAATTAATGTTTCTTGTGAACAAATCGAAGGATTGATTATTTCTTTTTCAAAGTGTTTTACTGGTTTATTGCCCATAGAATTAATCTGTTCAATAAATCGAGGCTTAACCATCTCTCCATTGTTGGCAACAGCATTATAAAATGTCAATGTTTGTAAAGGAGTTAGCTTAACCCCATAGCCAAATGCCATCCAAGGTAAAGTGATACCATTCCACGATTGATCGTTGGGGTGAGGGATTTTTGGTAAACCTTCTCCTTTAATTGAAACTCCAATTGGTTTGTTAAGACCCATATTATACAGCCTGTCAACAAACTTTTTGGGTTGATCTTTATAGTTTTCATACACCATTTGAACAATTCCAGTATTTGAAGAAACTTCAAATGCTTTTGACAAAGGTATTTGTCCATATCCTCCTCGTTTAGAATCACGAACTTTATACTTGTTGTAGAAAGTTAGTTCTCCATTTTTAGTATCAATAATATCGTAGGGAGTAATCACTTTATCTTCAAGTGCAGCAATCATTGCCATCAATTTAAATGTCGAACCAGGCTCATGGGCTTCGCCTACTGCATAATTTAATCGCTCAAAATACTTTCCATCTTCAGTTCTTCCAAGATTTACAATAGCCTTAATTGCTCCTGTTTTTGTCTCCATTACAACAACACTTCCATGATCAGCTTCATAACTCTCTAATTGTTTGAGTAATGCATGATGAGCAATATCCTGGATATTTACATTAATTGTGGTGTGAACATCGTATCCCTCGGTAGGTTCCTTTTCGTTAGTATCATTTATCGGTTTCCACTGACCGTTCGCTATTTTTTGCTTCAACCTTCTACCAGTTTCACCTTTTAAATATTGACTAAAAGCTCCTTCAAGACCAACTCTCAGATAATTTCCAGCTGGATCCCTCATCTCATAACCGATTGTTCGTTCAGCGATTTTTCCAATAGGATGTTCCCTCACTAGTCTTGGTTCGACAATAAGCCCTCCTTTTAATGAACTTAGACGAAAAAGAGGGAAACTTTTTATCTTCTTGTACTCTGAATAGGTTAAGTTACGTGCTATTAAAGTGAATCTATTTTCTTGCTGCCTTGCCTTTATTAGTTTGTTTAGTTGTTCTTCAAAAGTGCTGTCTAAAAGTTCAGCCAAGGCTCTGGCAAGTGGAATTTTATTTTCTTCAAAAATTTGTTGATTTGGGATTTTAGCATCCCAGCGTATCTCATATTTGGGTACCGTAGTGGCCAGCAAACTTTGATCATCAGAGTAGATATTCCCCCTACTAGGTTGTAAAATAAAATTTTTGACAGTACGTTTTTTGGCTAGTTCAGTATAATAATCTCCCTCATTTATTTGAATATAAAACAGTTTGCTAATCACTAAAAAAGCAAATAAAAAAAGACAAAATGCAATTGCATTAAATCGAAGCATTATTTGTTTTTTCTTTTGTTCCATCGCTCCTTATTCAACAGTTAATTTAATTGGAGGTTGATTAGCTGGTGCAATTCCTTTCTCAGACAAGCGTTTAATAATTTGTGTCTCAAGTTTCAACTGCATTAAATACGCTCGCTTTTCAACAAACTCACTCTTAATTTCTTTTAATTCATTATTCAACATTGCGATTTCATAAATCTTTTTGTCTGCACTATGACCACTTGCAATAATTAGCAAGGCTAAAAAGGATAAAAACAACAGAAGTCGCCAATTTTTTAAGGCATCTTCTTTAATCAAAAATTCAATGTTCAGCAAAGAAAGTATCTGTTTCATATTTTAGTTGCTACTCTTAATTTTGCACTTCTTGCTCTGTTATTCTTTTTTATTTCCTCCGCTGAGGGCACTTGTAATCCCCCTACTTTTCTAAGTGGATAATTACGATTTCCAAAAAAATCCTGTTCAGCTTCTCCTTCAAATACACCCTCTCGAATATATCGTTTGACCAATCTGTCCTCCAATGAATGATAAGAAATACAAACCATTCTCCCGTTTTTCACCAAAAGTGCTGTGCTCTCTATCAAAAAAGTTTTAATAACATCTAACTCACGATTGACTTCAATTCTTATAGCCTGAAATAACTGTGCAAGTGTCTTATTTAAGTATCTTTCTGGAACTAAAGGCGTAACGAGCTCAATCAAATCTTGCGTGGTCTTAATTTTATTATTTTCACGTCCAGCCACTATTCTTTCTGCTACACGATAAGCACCTTTTAATTCACCATAGTTTTTGAGAATATCAGCTAATTCCTCTAAAGAATACGTATTTATTATGTCTTTGGCAGTTGTTTGATCATGTTGATTCATTCGCATATCAAGCGGTCCATTAAAACGAATAGAAAAACCTCGTTCTTTCGCGTCAAATTGATATGAGGAAACACCAAAGTCTGCTAACACCCCATGTATTTGTCTGACCCCGTATAACTTAAGGTATTTTTTAATGTCCTTGAAATTCGCTTCGATCAAGGTAAATCGAGGATCATCAATGCTGTTTTCTAGTGCATCTTGATCTTGATCAAAAGCAAATAATTTCCCATTTTCGGAAAGATGATTTAAAATCTCTTGTGAATGTCCTCCTCCTCCAAAAGTTGCGTCTACATAGACACCATTAGGGTCGGAAATGAGTGCCGTAACAGACGGCTGAAGTAACACCGGATCATGATAATTAATCTTGTCCATCTTTATCTCCCATTACATCTTCTGCTAAAGCACCAAAATCCGTGGTTGCTTCATCTATTGCCTCTTCATAGAGAGACTTATCCCAGATCTCAAGAATATTAACAGCTGAGGAAACAACAACTTCTTTTTGTATGCTCGCATGTTGTACTAAATCTTTTGGTATCAGTAAACGTCCTGCAGCATCAATATCTACAATTCGGACACCTGCTGTAAATCGTCGAATAAAATCATTATTTTTTTTATTAAAACGGTTCAACTGGTTTACTTTTTCCATCAAAGCCTCCCATTGCTTAAGTGGGTAGAGTTCAAGACAAGCATTAAATACAGCTCGCTTTATCACAAATCCATCTATTAAACTAGATGACATCTGCTTTTTTAACGCTATTGGAATCATTATTCTTCCCTTTGCGTCTGCTTTACATTCGTATGTCCCTATAAAATGCTGCATCTGAGTATATTGAACTTCTTATTTCAAATATAAACGATATTTACCACTTTTTTCCACATATTACCACTTTGTTGATAACTTTTGAATTTCAAGAAAAAAAAATACGTATTGCCGAAAAACAAAAAAAGGTTTGATATGGGTTTTAATGACTATATTTGCCACCGAATATGTATGAGCAAAGAGGAATGAGAAATAAAGTTTCTGAAGTAACTGATTACATTTACGTTGAAAAGGGTGAAGGTCAGCCAATAGTGATTCTTCATGGATTAATGGGTGGACTGAGTAACTTTAGTGGTGTAATGGATTATTTTCCTACACATAGATATAAAGTTGTTATACCTGAATTACCTATATACGACCTTCCACTTAAGGAAACTAATGTAAATTCATTTTCGGAATTTCTTCACGACTTTTTGCGTCACAAAGGCTTGAAAGACGTGATTTTACTTGGAAATTCTTTGGGAGGGCATATCAGTTTAGTTTTTTCTAAAAACTATCCAGAACTTGTTAAAGGCACTGTTTTGACTGGTAGTTCTGGACTTTACGAAAATTCAATGGGAGAAAGTTACCCTAAACGTGAAAACTACGACTACATAAAAACAAAAAGTGAGGAAGTTTTCTACGATCCAGCGGTAGCAACTAAAGAAATTGTAGATGAAGTATTCGAGAGTGTGAACGATCGAAATAAGCTGATAAAAACACTTGCTATTGCTAAAAGTGCTATCCGGCATAATATGGCAAAAGATCTACCAAATATGTTGACTGAAACATGTTTGATTTGGGGAAGGAACGATAAAGTAACTCCACCAGAAGTAGCTGACGAATTCAATTCTTTGTTACCCAACTCTACCCTTTATTGGATTGATAAATGTGGTCATGCACCAATGATGGAACATCCTTTAAAGTTCAATGAAATTCTTCATGATTGGCTTAACAAGAAGCAATTATAAACGGCCATGCACGTTACCCATTCTGAATTTATAATAAGCAATACCGATGTATCTAAATGTCCCAATGAACCTATTCCTGAATATGCTTTTATTGGTCGGTCAAACGTTGGCAAATCATCTCTTATAAATTCACTTTGTGATCGTAAATCCCTTGCGAAAACCTCTGGAAGACCCGGTAAAACGCAGTTAATCAATCACTTTAAAATAAACAAAAAGTGGTTTTTAGTTGATTTACCTGGTTACGGGTATGCCAGAACATCAAAGACAAACAAAAAAGCTTTTCAAAAACTCATTACTCGTTACTTTGAAGAAAGAAGACAATTAATTTCTGCTTTTGTACTCGTTGATATTAGACACGAACCTCAACCAATAGACATGGCTTTTATGGAATATTTAGGAATAAACAGCATTCCATTCTCCATTGTTTTTACCAAGTCAGATAAAGTAAAAACAGGTGCAATACAAAAACGGGTTACTACGTATCTTCAATCTCTCCTTGACGGTGTTTGGGAGGAGGCTCCTCCACATTTTGTCACCTCATCATTACACAAAACAGGCACAGATGAGATCCTAGGGTATATCGAACAATTAAATCAAGACTTTAAGGAAAGTACTTAAGGTTTTTCTCCACGATCAATATTGAGGTGTGTGGCAAAATAATCACAAAAGTCGTTCATTGTAGCTGTCATTTTTTCATTTTGAGTTGCACGAAAAAAGGTTTGACTCATCGTTACTAATGTTTGATGGAAAAATACATTCATCTGATCTATTGGCATATCTTTTACCCACAAATCCATACGAAGGGTTTCTTGATTTTTACCATCCCATAAAGACATTAATAAAGCTTGTGCTTCTTCTTCATTGACACCTCCGTCTGGTGCTGACCAAACAATTTTTTCAGGCACTTTATTCTCATCGAGCTGCACATTTATTTTTATGTGTGTATCCTTTTCTTTACTCATTATCTTCTTGGTTTATAATTAGATGCTTGGAACAACTCCAAAGCGGGTTTAGCGATTATTTCTTGAGGCAATTTATTTGGATGATTTTTAACATAAGAACGAACGATTTGCCAACCCAACCATTGTCCTATTTTTCCAGGACTTTCACGATCTATTTCAAGATAAAATTTTGAAAAAGGAGCAGCCTCTATAAATCGTTGAATAATTGAATACTCTGTGTTATAAATTAACTCATTTTCAATAAAATATTGCCAAATATATCGTTCATTTTCATTTGCCCAAACAATTTCTTCTGGAGTGTAGCACATCTTAATTGCATCTGAATAGTTTGATAATAAAATATCTTTCAAGTACATTTTTTTTCCATAATAAATCATCTCATCTAAGAAAGTTCGATTAGCGTGCCTACTAATAACTGTATTTGCAAATTCATCAGCAACATGAGATGCAAAGTAAGATACATCCATATCTTTCAAAATATAGGTGGGAATACCCTCGTAAATCGAGTTCTCTCTCCCCAAATAAGTGTCCAGTGAAATTAAAAGTAAGCTATCCGTGTAAATGATTTTATTTTGATAATCTACTCGATTTGTTAGACCAATAATTTTCTTTTTACCTGTGTTTGGGAAATAAAATTTGATGTGTTGAAAAAGTGGCTTTAGCTGAACTTCAAAAGAATCTAAAGTCGGAAAAATTGCGTTTACTTCCTCTTGAATCATCATTTCTAAAGAGTCATTTTTTCTTCTTAACCACACACTATCACTAAATTGTTTTGGAAATAAATATGGATATGTTGATTTTAATTTGCCCAAATCAGAAGTTTCAGTATTAAAAAACTTCAAATCGAAACGATCAATTTCAATTTCTACAGGTATGCTAGAAATTTCTTTTTCTAAAGAACTTAAAGATTCACATGCAAGATTCCCAAAAAAAAAGAGGATTGAGTAAAAGAATATTAAAAATAAATGACTTAATGATTTCATAGCCAAAGTCCTGTAGTTTCCGTAAGAAGTTTACTAATTTTATACAAAGTTACAAGCAAAAAAAAGATTGACGATGAAAAGTCCAGAAAAAGTAATTGAACATATAGTTTCTTGGTTAAAGACGTATGCAACACAATCTGGTATGCAGGGATTTGTAGTGGGTGTATCAGGTGGGATTGACTCTGCACTAACATCTACCCTTTGCGCTAAAACTGGATTACCTTTAATTTGTCTTGAAATGAATATCCATCAAGAATCAGTACAAATATCAAGAGCAAGTGATCATATTTCTTGGCTTAAAGATAATTTTAGCAACGTTTCTTCTCACTCTCTTTTACTTACAGATGTTTATGAAACTTTTAGAAAAAGCTTACCTCACACAGAAGAAAACGAACAGGCCTTTTTAAGTTTGGCCAACACTCGCGCACGTTTAAGGATGACGACGCTTTATTATTTTGCAGCACTAAATCGATATTTAGTTGCTGGAACTGGAAATAAAGTGGAAGATTTTGGTGTTGGGTTTTACACCAAATATGGTGATGGAGGGGTCGATTTAAGTCCAATTGCTGATTTAATGAAGTCTGAAGTTTTTCTACTTGCAAAGACCTTAGGCGTTATCGATGAAATTCAAAAAGCTGCTCCTACAGATGGGCTTTGGGGTGACAACCGAACTGATGAAGATCAACTTGGAGCAACATATGAAGAACTAGAATGGGCGATGAAAAATATTAATTCTGATATTAGTTCTTTTTCTGAAAGACAGAAAAAAGTAATGGAAATCTATCTTGCTCATAATGGTCAAAATAAGCATAAGATGGAAGCAATTCCTGTATGTATAATCCCAAAAGAACTGCTATAGCACTCGGTTGAGTTTTACCGAAACTAAACGTTTCAATTGGTAGTAACTCATCACCTCCTCAAGTTCATTCTTGTGCTCTTTTAGAGCATCTTTCATCCCTTCTTGAAGTTGCTCTATCTTTTTATCTACTAGATGCTTACGAAGGCTTAAAATAGTTTCTGTGACCATTTGACCTACTTGATAATCTCGAGCCTTGACAAAGATATTTTTCTTTTCCCATTGATGCAGTTCATATTTTTCATTATCCATTAAAATAGAACTGACCAATGCACTGCGTTCCGGAGAAAGTGAAGGAGTTAGTTTTTCAATCGATAACTTTCCTTGTGTTTGAAATTGTTCAAGGAGGAGATAAAAAATTGCTTTGAAGTCTGGATTTGCAAGTTCTACTTCGTCCTGTTGTAAATCCAAAAATATTTTCTCGTACACATGAGTCGTTATCTCAGTGATTTCCTCCTCAATTTGTTGATTTTCCTCTGAAAACTTCAGGACAGACTCTTGAAAAATTTCTTCTCTTTCACCATAAATCATCAACAATGTTATAATTTGTTTTTCCAGCTCATATAATTGGTCTACGGTAATGGTCGCAGATTTTTGTATCTGGACAACTTCCATTGTCTTTTTATTTTGATTTTGAGTACCTGAATACTTAATCTTTGCATATTTTTGTGCAAGTGTACTAAACAAGACATCTTCAGAAATATCCATTATTGTCGCACAACTTTGAATGTAAACCTCTCTTTGAATAGCGTCAGGTATTTTAGAAATGCTTTCAATAATATCCTTAATCGTATCTGCCTTTTTTATGGGATCATCCTTTGCCTCCTTCTTCAGTAAAGACGCTTTGAATTGTATAAAGTCCTTTGCGTTTTCATCAAAAAAAGAATGAATTTCTTCAAGGGAGTGAGTTTTTGCAAAACTATCTGGGTCCTCACCTTCAGGAAAAGAACAAACTTTAACATTCATTCCTTGTGCCAAAATCATATCAATTCCCCTTAAAGCAGCTCGAAGACCTGCTGCATCTCCATCAAATAGAACAACGATATTTTGAGTCAAACGTTGAATTAACCTGATTTGGTTTTCTGTCAAAGCCGTCCCCGATGAAGAAACTATATTTTTTATACCTCTTTGATGCATTTGAATGACATCAGTGTAACCCTCAACTAAATAGCAACAATCTTCACGGGCAATTGCTTGTTTTGATTGAAATAAACCATAAAGAACTTTACTTTTATGATATATCTCGCTTTCTGGAGAATTAAGGTACTTCGCGGTTTTTTTATTTTCTCCCAATATTCTTCCACCAAAACCAAGAATACGTCCAGCCATACTTTTGATTGGAAAAATTACACGACCACGAAAACGATCAATTTGTCTTTTCCCACTAACTATAGTTAATCCTGTTTGTTCTAGATATTTTAGTTGATACCCATCTTTTTGGGCTTGTTTAGAAAAAATATCCTTTTCCTCTAATGCATATCCTAACTCAAACTCTTTTATGGTTTCATCCTTAAAACCACGTTCGGTAAAATAGGCTTTACCAATTGCTTTACCTTGTTCTACTTCCCAAAGATTATTTTGAAATTGTTTTGAAGCGTAATCACTTACTAAAAACATGCTTTCACGTTCATCTCGCTTAGCCTTTTCCTCATCAGTCTGCTCTGTTTCCTCTATTTCAATTGCATACTTTTTTGCTAAATAACGAATGGCTTCAGGATAAGAAAAACGTTCATGTTCCATTAAAAAGGCAACAACGTTACCTCCTTTTCCACTTGAAAAATCTTTCCAAATCTGTTTGACTGGAGAAACCATAAAACTTGGTGTTCTTTCTTGAGAAAATGGACTTAGTCCCTTAAAATTAGAACCTGATTTTTTGAGATTAACAAAATCACCAATAACTTCCTCAACACGAGCAGTCTCGTAAACTTGATCTATGGTGTTTTTAGTAATCAAAAGTTAAGGTTTTAGTTTAGATTATAAACTTAAGAAAAAACCGCTTACTGTTTTCTCGAAATAACATAATTGACCATTTTTTCGAGAGAATCACGAAATTCATTTTCTGGAAAATCACTTAAAATTGACAATGCCTTTTGTTGAAATTCCTCCATTTTCTCAACAGCATAATCAAGTCCTCCAGAAGAAATAACCAGATCAATAACAGCCCTGACGCGTTTTTTATCTCTATTGTGTGTTTTTACAGATTGTATAATCCAATCTTTTTCTTTTTTTGACACGGTATTCAATGTGTGAATCAAAGGAAGTGTCATTTTTTGTTCCTTTATATCAATCCCTGTAGGCTTTCCTATTTTAGACTCCCCATAATCGAATAGGTCGTCTTTAATTTGAAATGCCATACCAATGTATTCTCCAAACAGTCGAATTTTTTCAACCATCTGTTCGTCTTTGCTTACCGATTGGGCTCCCATTTCGCAGCAAGCCGCTAATAATGTTGCTGTTTTTTGACGAATTATATTATAATAAATGTCTTCCGTAATATCAAGTTTTCGTGCCTTTTCAATTTGAAGAAGCTCACCCTCACTCATTTCTCGAACTGCTTTGGAGATAATTCTGAGCAAATCATAATCTTCATTTTCTATACACAGTAACATGCCCTTGGACAGCATAAAATCACCAACTAAAACTGCTATTTTGTTTTTCCATAATGCGTTAACAGAGAAAAAACCTCTTCGCATATTTGAATCATCAACCACATCGTCATGAACAAGTGTAGCGGTATGAATTAACTCGATAACTGAAGCTCCTCTGTATGTTCGTTCATTAACTTCTCCATTGTTTATCAACTTAGCAGTTAAAAAAACAAACATTGGACGCATTTGCTTTCCCTTACGATTGACAATAAAATGAGTGATACGGTTTAGCAAAGCTGTATTAGAGGACATTGAAGCTGAGAACTTTTCCTCAAACAACTCCATTTCAGCATAAATAGGCTCTTTTATCTGCTCTACAACTTTCATCTTTTAAAGATACAATTTCATAGCCATTTACACTTGTTTATTTGCCAATTGCCCACAAGCAGCGTCTATATCCTTTCCTCTTGATCTTCTAATTGTTGAAGTAATTTTGGAAGCTGTCAAAAATTCTTGATATTGATTTATCGCCTCAACAGATGCTTGTTCAAAAGCATCATCTCCAATCGCATTATATTCAATAATATTAACTTTAGAGGGGACTTTTTTACAGAAATCAATCAATGCTCGTATATGTGAAATATCATCATTTACCCCTTTCCAAACGACATATTCATAAGTGATCATTCTAGCTGTTTTTTCGTACCAGTATTGAAGTGATTCCATTAAATCAACAAGTGGAAAGCGTTGGCTAAATGGCATTATTTTTTCACGTGTTTCTTGAATTGCGGAATGAAGTGAAACAGCCAAATTAACTGCTAATTTATCATCTGCTAATTTTTTGATTAACTTGGGAATACCTGAGGTAGACAACGTAACTCGCTTTGGAGACATTCCCAAACCTTCTGGAGAAGTGATTTTTTGGATAGACTCCATTACATTGTTGTAATTCATCAAAGGCTCTCCCATTCCCATAAATACTATATTGGATAAGGGACGTTGAAAATATGCTTTGCTTTGTTGGTCAATTGCAACTACTTGATCAAAAATTTCATCAGCGTTTAAATTTCGCATACGATCTAATTTGGCTGTTGCGCAAAAAAGACAATCCAAACTACATCCAACTTGTGAAGACACACAGGCTGTAGTTCTATCCTTGACAGGAATTAATACAGATTCGACAATACGTCCATCAAAAAGTTTAACAGCATTTTTGATTGTTCCATCCTTACTTCGTTGTTGTTGATCTACTGCAATATGATTAATCACAAAATTGGTCTCTAGTAATTCTCGTGTTGCTTTTGACAAGTTAGTCATCCCTTCAAAAGAATGAATTCCTTTGTTCCAAAGCCACTGATATACTTGTTTCCCTCGAAAAGGTCGATCCCCTTGTTGACTAAAAAATTGTTGCAACTCTTCCATTGATAGAGCGCGAATATCTTTTTTAGTCTGAGTCATTTTACTATTTTAAATGATTAACATCGCATCTCCATAGGAGTAGAAATTGTATTTTTCTTTAATTGCAACGTCATATGCTTCTCTTATAAAATCTGGATCTGCAAATGCAGAAACCATCATCAATAAAGTTGATTTTGGAGTATGGAAATTTGTCACCATACAATTTGCAATTGAAAAATCGTAAGGGGGAAAAATAAATTTGTGTGTCCATCCCTGGTAAGCATTCAATGTATGTTTAGAAGATACAGAACTTTCAAGACCACGCATTACCGTTGTTCCTATTGCACAAATACGACGATTTTCAGTCTTAGCTTTATTCACAATATCAGCAGATTTTTGATCAATAATCAGTTCCTCTGAATCCATTTTATGTTTAGATAAATCCTCAACTTCAACTGGATTAAAAGTACCTAATCCAACATGTAGTGTTAACTCAGCAAGATCAATACCTTTGATTTCAAGTCGCTTAAGAAGGTGTTTTGAAAAATGCAATCCAGCAGTCGGAGCAGCAACTGCACCCTCGTTTTTTGCATAGATTGTCTGGTAGCGTTTTTTATCTTCGGCAGTAGGTTCTCTTTTGATGTATTTAGGTAATGGAGTTTCCCCCAATTGCTTTAATTTTTTTCTAAATTCATCATACGAACCATCAAAAAGAAAACGTAAAGTTCTCCCTCTTGATGTTGTGTTATCGATCACCTCAGCTACAAGACTTTCGTCTTCTCCGAAATACAATTTATTTCCTATTCTTATTTTTCTTGCAGGATCTACCAAAACGTCCCAAAGGCGTTGTTCTTTATTGAGTTCTCGGAGTAAAAACACTTCAATACGAGCTCCTGTTTTTTCTTTATTTCCAAAAAGACGTGCGGGAAAAACTTTGGTGTTATTCAATACCATCACATCTCCCTCATCAAAAAAATTGATTATATCCTTGAATTCGTAGTGTTCTATGGTTTTTTTCGCTCGATTAAGAACCATTAATCGCGATTCATCACGGTTTTCTGCTGGATGCTCTGCTAGTAAATCAGAGGGTAATTCGAAGTTAAAGTCAGATAATTTCATATAGTATTTAGATAAACGATTTCAAATGAATTTCGGCAAAGATACATTTTGAGAATAGGGCTTGTCAAGTAAATGGAGGTATTTCGCTTAACTAATTTTCAATTAACTGAAAACCAATTGCTTGCATGTCTTTCCAAAAACTAGGATATGATTTAGTAACTACATCTGCCTCCATTATTTGAAGTGGGAATTGTAAACCAATTGGAGCAAATGCCATTGCCATACGATGATCTTTATACGTAGCAATTTTTTGTTTTGACTGAAAATTTTGTTCTGCCAAAAGATGGAGGCTATAATCAGTTATATGTACACTAGCTCCAAGTTTTGTCAATTCATTTTCTAACGCAATAAGACGATCTGTTTCTTTGATTTTTAGTGTATGTAGCCCTGTTAAATTTGCTGCTATACCTAAACCATAACAGCTTACTGCAATTGTTTGGGCAATATCTGGAGCTTCAACCAAATCTAGATTAATTTCTGTTGGTAATACAAAATCTTCAATTTTCTCTAAATGCAAAATTGAATCTTCGAACCAACTCTTGACACCTAATTGACTATAAATTTTCATCAGGACTGAATCTCCTTGCAAACTGTCTTTTCGATAACTAGAAAGGCACACTTTACCGCTATCACTTTGAGCAATTAAACTAAAAAAATAAGAAGCAGAGCTCCAATCGGATTCTACAATTTGTGTTTGCTTTTCGACAAATTCATGGGGTTTTATAATAATTTTTTTTTCTTCAAATATTGTTTCAACTCCTATTCGATTTAAGAGTGATAAACTCATTTTTATGTAAGGGAGAGAGGTGATTTCCCCTTTTAAACCTAGCTGTAAGCCTTGTTTTAATTTTGGTGCAATAAGGAGAAGTGCAGAAATATACTGGCTACTTATATTTGCTGGCAATTCGACACTACCTCCTAAGAGTAATTTACCTTTAATTCGCAATGGAGGATACCCTTCTTCTTTCACGTATTCAATATCTGCTCCAATTTTTCGAAGAGCATCAACCAAGATTTTAATTGGTCTTTCTTGCATTCTACTTGAACCTGTGAGTACTACTTCACGACCCTTTTGGGTAGCAAAAAAAGCAGTTAAAAAACGCATTGCAGTTCCAGCATGATGAATGTCAATATGATTCTCTTTTGTTTTTAATGCATGCTGCATTGCCTCAGAATCATCCGAATTCGATGTATTTTCAATTTGTATTTGAGGATAAAGAGCTTGAAGTAAAAGCAATCGATTGGTTTCACTTTTAGAACCCGTAATTGTTATCTCTGCATCAATCGTTTTGCTTGGGTGATAAAGTTCTAATTGCATCAGTTGAGGCTTATTTAAGTTTTTGATTTTGATGGTGGCGATCGTGATCTCTTTCTGTTTTTATTTTCAGCTTACTGTCAAATGATGCTTGTAAATCTACTCCTGTTTGATTGGCTAAACAAAGTAAAACAAAAAGCACGTCGGCTAGTTCTTCCCCCAAATCCTTATCTTTATCTGAGGGTTTTTCACTTTGCTCTCCATAACGTCGTGCAATAATTCGTGCTACTTCACCGACCTCCTCAGTCAATTGAGCCATATTAGTTAGCTCGTTAAAATAGCGTATACCATGTGATTGAATCCAATCATCAACTGTTTTTTGCGCATTATGAATATCCATGAAAAAGCTTTTTGTAAAAGTAATTCAAGTTTCTTGATTCTACAATTGACTAGAGATATTGTTTAATTTCATCCAAATGATAAACAATTGGACATTTATCGTGATGATTTTCATCATGGCTATTAAAGTGAATTGCCTGCATTCCCAGTTTCAAGGCTCCTTCAATATCTGCCTCAAAGCTATCTCCTATCATCAGTGATTGAACACTCTTTGTTTCAGCCATCTCTATGGCTTTGTTAAAAATAGCAGGGTGTGGTTTTTTAACTCCTGCTGCTTCAGCAGTTAACACAACTTTAAAATAAGCCTCAAGGCCTGCATTACGAATTTTTTTTTGCTGAACTTTGTCAAATCCATTAGTGATGATATGAAGTGAATAATTCTTGTTTAAGTAATCTAAAAGTGATTGGGTTCCTTCAAAAAGATGAGTATGAGTTGATAATTCGTCAATATAAGCATCGGAGAGCTTTGAAATCATCTGATTAGTGACTGAAACTCCAAGGGCTTCAAAAGTCTTTTCCAAACGCAAGTACCTCAACTCAAGTGTGGTAATTTTATTCTCACGATAAAATTTCCAGTAATAATGATTTATTGGGTTGTACTTTTCCATAAAATCATCCACCCTTAAATTCAAATCCAAAGTAGATAAAGCAGAGCGAAAAGTGGCAGCTGAGTTTCGCTCAAAATCCCACAGGGTATGGTCTAAATCAAAAAAAATATCGGTAACTATTTCGCTTTTAATCATATGATTCAATATACGAAATAAAGCTTTGAAGTAGCGCTTGATTGGAGGATGAATATTCTAATATTTGATTATTGAAACAAACACAATGAATTGATTTTGATAAAATTAAATCTCGTTCAAGTGAATAAAGTTGAGAAAAGGCTGTCTTTGGAGGGAGTGAACTTAGGCTACTCATCTGAGCAACTACAGGATGGATCAACAGAGATGTACTTAACTCATTTATTAAATCATAAAAATAAAATGGAACTGCAGTGCTAGCGCGATATCCAATTACATCAGGATAACTCATGCTGAAATCATTTTCGATTTCATGGATCAACAAATTCCGATAGGACTCATTTGCACCTTTAATTCCCCATGCAAATCGAATACTTTTTACTTCCCTGTGGATTAGGGATTTGAAATCTGACTGTTCTTTTCGTAGCACTTTAGTATTTCTATGCGCATTATATGAAGCCAATAAATCAACTTTAAAATAGTCCGAAACTCCTTTAATTAGTGATTTAAAAGCCGTATTGTTGATTGAAATTCCTCGATCAATAAATGAATTTTTAGTAAATAGAAAAAAGAAATGGGGTTTGAAATTAGTTGATTTAAATATTTCAATAAATTGGTCAAAAGAATCCCAAGGATCTTTACGAATTCTAAGTATCACTAAAGGCAATTCGATCACCTCCCACAAATTCAGGGAAAAAAGAGATTGGATCCATTGCACGCAGTTTTTAAAAAATGATTTCTGTCTGTATTTATAAGGACGAACAACCTCAATCAAGGGAAGAAAAGAAGGGGTTATGGATGAAGGTAATTTTAAATCTGGATAACTTTCTTGAAGTAACTCAAAAAGTGATTTTGTCCAAAAGTCGATGAGAGGAAAATCAATAAATTGGTGCTTTACTGCAAGACTATTTTCACTCAAAAAACGACCTTCTTCATCTTTGATTTGGAGTTCGTATTCTTCGTAACGACTTAGCAAATAAAAACTTGCTGCAAAAACATCAAAAGGAATTTTAGACACCTCATCGACTTCAAAAAAACAAGGGTGGTCTTTCCATGTTTTTACATTAATTTTTAAATCTTGTAACCCCTGCTGAAACAATAATGGAGTAGATTGAATAAAAAACTCATTCCCAAGCGGACTTTTTCCATAGCTCATTTTTATTGAATTATGGGCGATAAAAATATCTATCTTAGTTGTAAACTGAACTGGTATATCTAATGAGACTTCAAAGATATGCTTGAATATATAGTCTAAACGAGGTGTTATTTTTTGGCAAAAAACCAATAGCATAGCTTACAGAGTGTTTTTATCAGCAAAGCTAAAATAACCTTTTTCAGAGACAATCAAATGATCGAGTAATTGAATATCAATAACTGCTGCTGCTTTTTTTACTTTTTCTGTTATTTCAATATCTGCCCTACTTGGCTTTAGTATTCCAGTGGGATGATTGTGCGCAAGAATTAATGCAGCTCCACCAACTTCTAACGCTTTTTTTAAAATTAAACGTATGTCGACAGTTGTCGCAGCAATTCCTCCCTTGCTTATACATTGATGAGTAATTACTTGATGCTGATGATTGAGATACGCAACCCAAAATTCTTCATGATCAAGAAATGTTAGTTCAGGTTTAAATAAGAAATAAGCATCCTTCGACTGATTACACTTTAATCGTTCTACAGGAGTTCGGTTTTGAATTCGCTTTCCTATCTCAAGTGCTGCTTTTATTTTGATTGCTTTTGCTGGACCAATTCCTTTCCACTTAACCAAATGTTCGAAGGGTATTGTATGTAAATTTCCCATGTCATTATCCAAAGACGCTAGAATACGTTGCATCAAATGGACAGCTGTTTCTCCAGGGTTTCCACTACCAATTAAAATTGCCAAAAGTTCGGCATCAGTCAAAGCTGAGGAGCCTTTAAAGCGAAGTTTTTCTCTTGGCCTATCCTAATCTGACCATTTACAAATTGGGAAATAAGGGGTAGATGTAGGCATAATTTGGGTGATTTTTATACTTTCGTTATGTCTATAAAAGTAATAATAAATGAAATATCCTCCTGAACATCACCAAGAAGCAAATTTTGAAAACATTCTTTCTCTTATAAATTCATCTCCCTTAGCTACTATTATTAGTAGTCTGGATGATCAAATTGAAGCTAGCCACACCCCTTTGGTTTATAAAAAAAATGCGGAGCTTGGTGTCTTAATTGGACATTTGGACAAATACAACCCCCAACTCAATCACTTTAAAAAAGACCACCCTGTGGAATTAATTTTTCATGGTCCTGAAGTATATATTTCGCCCGCTGTATATGGCACAACACAATTACCAACTTGGAATTATTTCAAAGCACATATAAAAGGAGTTTTAACCATCGAAAAAGATCAAGAAAAAGTCAGGCAAAGTCTGATTGACATGACTACTTTCTTGGAAGGTGATTCACCAGCCTATACATTGGAAAAGGACAACCCAAGAATGGCTCGAGCACTTGATTATATCGTTGGTTTTCATATCAAAATCACCCATTGGGAAGGCAAATACAAAATATCACAAGACAAGAGAAAAGACGATAGAGAGAGAGCTAAAAATGCAATGATAGATGCAAAATCAAAAAGTCTTGATCAAATCGAGCGATTATATCAATTGCACCAAACTATGAAACGTTAATTTTTTGACTGAGTTTATCCCAATCTAACCCACCATAATTTCCAGAACTCATCATCAATAATACACTTTTACTAAAATTCATTTTGTAAAGGGAGTAATGTAAATCCTTAGGATTCGTAAAAACTTCCAAATCAATTTTTTGAAATGCTTTTTTAATTTCATCAATTTCAATTGGGGGACGTCCTTTGATTTTTAGTGCTTCAGGATCATAGAAAACGATTGCTTTATCAGCTTGTTCTAAAGTGTTTTGGTAATTCGGTAAAAACGTCGGATTAAGACTACTGTATGTGTGCAATTCAAGGCACGCTATTTTCTGAAAATTATTAAACTGTTCTGCCACAGCTCCTGTTGTTGCCTTTACCTTACTCGGAGCATGGGCAAAGTCTTTAAACAAATGTGAAGATGGTCCAGAGGCTATTTTTTCTAAACGTTTTGACGCTCCTTTGAAACTACCTATTGCCTCATAAAAATCTATTTCATCTACACCCATCAGTTGACAAATCCATTTTGCTCCAGCTAGATTTGATAAATTATGAGCACCAAAAATAGATAAAGGTAAATCTCCTTCTTCAGTTGATAAATAGGTAATTCCTCGATGAATTTCAGAGACTGGCTGAGAGTAAGATTGCTTGCGAATCGTATTTTCAGACATTGCTACCAATCGAGTCAAAACAGAATCTTCTTGGTTGTATACAACCATTCCACCTGGGACAATGGAATTGATGTATGCTGAAAATTGATTTTCATAATCCTGTTGAGTTGGAAATACATTAATATGATCCCATGCAATTCCTGAAATAAGTGTTACGTGTGGCTTATACCAAAGAAATTTTGGACGAGGGTCTATCGGAGATGATAAATACTCGTCACCCTCGATAAGTATAAAGTCATTTTCTTTGGTCAAATGAACCATTGAATCAAACCCTTCCAATTGAGCACCTACCATAAAGTCAACCTCAATATCATGATAGTTTAATACATGCAAAACCATTGCAGTAATTGATGTTTTTCCATGACTACCGGCAATTACTACACGTGTTTTTTCTTTACTTTGTTCGTATAAGTATTCTGGATAGGAATACACAGGAATTCCCAGCTTTTGAGCTTGTATTAATTCTGGATTGTCTTTTTTTGCATGCATTCCAAGAATTACTGCCTTTAAATCTTTTGTTATTTTTTCGGGAAACCAACCTAATGAGTTAGGTAATATTCCAGCTTTATTTAACCGAGATTTTGAGGGTTCAAAAATAGCATCATCACTTCCTGAAACATGTTTTCCTTTATTGTGAAGTGCCAATGCTAAATTATGCATAGCGCTTCCTCCAATTGCGATAAAATGAATACGATCCATTTTAATTTGATTCATTGATTAAGTTCCAAAGTCTATCTTTCAATTCAATCAAACCTTCTTGGCTCACTGAAGAAATCATCATGTGAGGTAAATCACCAAAGTTTGCTTTCATTTCTGAAGCATACTCTCTTTTTAACTCATCATCTAACAAATCAGACTTAGATAACACAATGATGTAGTTTTTATCGAGTAATTCTGGGTTGTATTCTTGCAATTCACTTCTTAAAACCTCAAAAGCTTTTTTAACATCATTTGTATCAGAGGGAATAAGATAAAGGAGTACGGCATTTCGTTCTATATGTCTCAAAAAGTAATGACCTAAACCTTTCCCTTGAGCAGCTCCCTGAATAATGCCAGGGATGTCTGCCATTACAAAAGAACGAAAATCACGGTATTCAACGATTCCTAAATTGGGCTTAAGAGTAGTGAATTCATACTCTGCAATTTTAGGTTTTGCCGCGGTAAGCGAAGCCAACAAAGTAGACTTTCCAGCATTTGGAAAACCAACTAAACCAACATCAGCAAGAACTTTCATTTCAAGGGTGATTTCAAGTTCTTCCCCTGGGCGACCTGGTTGAGCATATCGAGGAGTTTGTCGAGTTGAAGATTTAAAATGCCAATTTCCTCTTCCACCGAGACCTCCTTCTAACAAAATAATTTCTTGTCCTGCTTCTGAAATCTCAGCAATTAATTCACCCGTACTTGAGTTTTTTATAAGCGTTCCTAGCGGAATATCGATGTAAACATCCTCTCCCTGTGCTCCAGAACTTCGATTTTTACTACCGTGTTCTCCGTGTCCAGCTGAAAAGTGTCTTTTGAATTTAAAACTGTACAATGTCCAAAGGTTTGAATTTCCTCGTGCAATGATATGTCCACCACGTCCACCATCTCCTCCATCAGGACCACCTTTAGTTATATATTTTTCTCGGTGTAGATGAACAGACCCTTTACCTCCGTTACCAGAAGTTAAATTTAGTTTAACATAATCGACGAAATTTCCTTCTGTCATTTTTCTTTATAAAGTATTGATTACTGCAGTTAATCGACCTGTAATTTCTTCAATACTTCCAATCCCGTTAATACTGTGGAATTTGTTTTGGGTTGTATAGTAAGAACGAAGAGGAGCTGTTTTTTGATTGTATTCGTCAAATCTGTTTCGGATTTTGTTTTCGTCCTGATCATCTGAACGCCCACTTATTTCTCCACGTTTTAGAAGACGAGAAACTAACTCATCATCATTTGCTTCAAGTGCAATTGTAGCTGAAACTTGCATTCCCTTTTTTGCTAAAAAATCATCAAGTGCAAAAGCTTGAGCTTCTGTTCTAGGGAAGCCATCGAAAATAAAACCTTTGGCTTTTGGATTTTTTTCAACTTCAGCCTCAAGCATATTAATCGTTACTGAGTCTGGAACCAAATCTCCCTTGTCCATAAAAGATTGGGCGAGTTTTCCTAGGTCAGTAGCGTTTTTAATATTATGTCTAAAAACATCTCCTGTTGAAATGTGAACAAGTTCGTATTTTGATTTTAAGAATTCGGCTTGTGTTCCTTTTCCAGCTCCCGGTTTTCCAAAAAGAACTAAATTGATCATATGCTTCGTTTTGTTGAACGGCAAAGATACCTAAAATAAGCCTTTTATCGATTGACAATTCCATATATGAGATATATGCGTATTTTTGTAGAAAATAACTATGCAGTTTTTCTCATCAAACGCGAAACTTGGAATTCTTGGAGGAGGTCAATTAGGTAAAATGTTACTCTACACCACACGCAAGTGGGATGTATGTACTCACGTCCTAGACCCTAGTCCTGATGCACCAGCTCGATTGGGCTGTGACCGTTTTGTCTTAGGAGATTTCAAAGATTATCAAACCGTGTATGATTTTGGAAAAGGGTTGGATGTAGTTACTATTGAAATTGAACATGTTAACACAGAGGCGCTTCGCCAACTTGAGAAAGAAGGTGTTGCAGTATATCCTAATGCGAACACGATAGAGCTTATCCAAAACAAAGGAGTGCAAAAAGATTTCTATAATCAACACAAAATATCTACCTCGCCTTACTTACGTTTTGACAGTAAACAGATGCTTGAAAGAGCCATTGAAACTCAAAAATTAAATTTCCCTTTTGTATGGAAAGCAGCAAAAATGGGATATGATGGAAATGGTGTAAAAATTGTTCGTTCAAATGCTGATTTTGAAACTTTGATGGATCAAGAATGTATTGCAGAGAAACTCATTCCATTTACGCACGAATTAGCGGTTATTGTTGCTAGAAACCCCTCGGGGGAATCAGTCACCTATCCAGTTGTTGAAATGGAATTTCACCCAGAAGCAAATCAGGTAGAATATGTGCTTGTTCCTGCTCGTGTTTCTGACGAATTAGCTCAGAAGGCAACCAAACTTGCTCTTCAAGTGTCTTCATCACTGAATCACATCGGGTTACTCGCTGTTGAATTATTCCTAACTGCAGATGGAGAATTATATGTCAATGAAGTTGCTCCTAGGACTCACAATAGCGGACATTTGACAATAGAAACTTCCATAACAGATCAATTTGAGCAACACATTCGAGCTGTTTTGAATTTACCTCTTGGAAGTACTGAGCAAACAGTTACAGGGGTAATGGTAAATCTAGTTGGAAAAGAAGGGCATACAGGTCCCGTGAAGTATAGTAATATTGAACAGGTAATGAAAATGCCTGGTGTCAGTCCACATATATACGGTAAACGTGAAACACGTCCGTTTCGAAAAATGGGTCATGTTACAATCACCCATGCTAAAATTGAATTAGCGCGAGAAATCGCGGCAAACGTAAAACAACAACTCACTGTAATCTCAAACTAATATGGCAGCAATAGGAATTATCATGGGAAGCGAATCAGACTTACCCGTAATGCAAGCAGCAATCGATGTTTTAAAGGAACTTAAAATCGAAGTAGAAGTTGACATTGTTTCTGCTCACAGAACACCTGAAAAAATGATGGACTATGGGCAAAATGCACATTCTCGTGGGATTCAAGTAATTATTGCTGGAGCTGGAGGCGCAGCACACCTTCCAGGAATGATTGCGTCAACTAGCCCTCTCCCTGTCATTGGGGTTCCTGTAAAATCAAGTAACTCAATTGACGGCTGGGATTCAATCCTTTCTATTCTTCAAATGCCTGGTGGAGTTCCCGTAGCAACGGTGGCTCTAAACGGAGCTAAAAATGCAGGGATTTTAGCTGCTCAAATACTTGGAAGTTCAGATAAAACAGTTCAAGATAACGTAATTGCTTACAAAGAAATGCTCAAGAAAAAAGTCATTGAGTCTTCTAAAAAGTTAAATTTATAAATTCTATTTTCTTTGAAAAACCCATTTTTAGTCGATTTCGTCACACCTTTTAACACCCTTCCTTTTAACCAAATTAAGGTTGCTGATTTTATTCCCGCAATTGAAGAAAATATTCGGAAGACACGATATGAAATTGATCAAATTTGCAATCAGGATGAAAAACCCAATTTTAAAAACACACTTGAAGCACTTGAATCTTGTGGTAAAAAGCTGGGAATAATTTCAGCTGCTTTATTCAATCTTAATAGTGCCGAAACTTCTCCAGAATTGCAAGAGGTTACTCAAAAAGCTTCTCCCCTGCTTACAAAGCTTCAAAATGACATTCGATTAAATTCAGCTTTATTTGTACGAATAAAAGCAGTTTATGATACAGCTAACCCCGAAGATCTTACAACTGAGCAATGTACTCTTCTTGAAAAAGAATACAAAGGGTTTGTTCGTAATGGGGCATTACTTTCGGAAGAGGAAAAAAATGAATTACGTGAAATTGACCAAAAACTAGCAAAATTAAGCTTACAGTTTGGTGAAAACGTATTGGCAGATTCACATTCATTCCAACTTCATATCACCAATGAAAAAGATCTTGATGGTCTTCCTCAAAGTAGTCGAGTACTTGCCGCGGCAACAGCAAAAGAAAAAGATAAAAAAGGATGGGTTTTTACACTCGATTATCCAAGTTATGGTCCGTTTATGACCTATGCTGAAAACCGTGAACTCAGAAAGAAGATGAGTTTAGCGTTTGGAAAGCGTGGTTTTCAAAAAAATAATCACAACAACGAAGCTATTGTTCTTGAAATTGTGCAGCTAAAAGCGAAACGTGCAAAGCTTCTTGGATACGCCTCACACGCTGCATTTGTGTTGGAAGAACGAATGGCAAAAAACGAGGAAACTGTAGTCGCTTTTCTTGAAAACTTAAGAGAAAAAGCATACCCAAAAGCGTCTGATGAATGGAAG
>JAUROD010000024.1 GCA_030835845.1 Flavobacteriaceae bacterium | reverse complement strand
CTGCTGAGCAATGTGGTACCCCTTAATCTTGTACGATGAAAAGAATAAAAAAAACACCATAAACCAAGCCCTAGTAACAGAAGGTAAGATGGAACGAGTCGTTTTCATAAGTAGTGGAAACCCCCAAGAGATTGGGGGTTTTTTAATGGAGTAAAAATTTAAGTAGGACAAACGGGGTCTTTGGGAAGAAATAGCACGTTATCTTTGTGCTATGGGTGAGATAAAAAAAATAGGAGTTATTGGTGGTGGTGCAGCGGGTTTTTTTGCGGCTTCCTCTGCAGCAGTGCATCATCCAAGTGCACATATTGACCTTTTTGAAAAAACATCCAATGTCTTGGCAAAAGTCAAAGTGTCTGGAGGTGGTCGGTGTAATGTCACCCATGCATGTACAGACATTAGTACCCTGATAAAAGCCTACCCACGTGGAGGAAAAGGGTTAAAATCTATCTTTTATCAATTTGATCCTATGGCAACCATAGAATGGTTTAACCAACGAGGTGTGGAACTAAAAACTGAAGACGATGGAAGAATGTTTCCTGTCACAGATAGTTCGCAAACCATCATCGATTGTTTGGTTAGTGAAATTGAACACCACAAGGTTACTCTCCATACCCAAACAAGTATTTTATCCCTCTATCCGGAGGGAAATCATTGGGTGGTTGAGACATCAAAAGAAGATACATTTCGTTTTGATCGTATCATTGTGGCAACCGGTGGAAGTCCCAAACTGAAAGGATTTGATTGGCTCAATGCGACCAATCATACTATTACACCTCCTGTTCCCTCCTTGTTTACTTTCAATATGCCCAATGAAAAAATCAAGGAATTAATGGGTGTTGTTGTAGAAGAAGCTACAGTAAGAATTGAAGGAACTCCAATAAAAACAAACGGTCCTCTTTTGATTACACACTGGGGAATGAGCGGACCAGCCATTTTAAAAGCTTCCTCATTTGGCGCTCGTTTGTTGGCTGAAAAAGAGTATCAATTTACAATTCGAGTGCAATGGATTCAACAGACTAAAGCGGATGTAATCCTTAGCCAACTACTCAAAACTGCAGATGCTATTCCTCAGAAATTAATACACAAAAATAATCCATTGAATTTACCCAATCGGTTGTGGTCTTTCCTGATTGATAAACTAGGCATTCCCTCCAACCGAAGATGGAATGAAGTAGGTAAAAAGAATTTTAATCGATTGGTTGAATTGCTCTTAAACGACCGTTATTCCGTCGCTGGAAAAACAACCTTTAAAGAAGAATTTGTGACCTGTGGAGGTATTTCTTTAGAAGAAGTTAATCTCAAAACCATGGAAAGTAAAGTAGCAAAAGGACTTTATTTTGCAGGTGAAATCATTGATGTTGATGCAGTCACAGGAGGATATAATTTTCAAGCGGCTTGGAGCGGTGGATTTGTCGCTGGAAAGCTTGGCTAAAAAAAACAACATAGGCGTAAAGCGAAACAATTATTTTCTTACCTTTTTTACATGAAAAATTACCTAACCTTTTTTATTGGTAGCCTACTCGTTAGTTGCTCTACAACCACAAATTTTGATCCTCAAACAGTAAGCGAACAAATTACCGCTGAGGAAACAAAAACAATTATTTTCACTCTCGCGGACGACAAAATGAAAGGACGTGATTCAAAAAGTGGGGGTTACTATGACGCAGCAGAATTTGCTGTCAATTATTTTAAAGAACACAATGTCAATCCATTTTATCCAAAATATCGAGATAGCCTACTAACCGATGGGTTACTGTCTTACAATATAGTCGGTCAAATTGGTGATTTTGATCCCACTAGAAAAACAGTTATGATTGGTGCGCATTTGGATCATTTAGGAATACGAGGATCTACAGGTGATACCATATACAACGGAGCAAATGACAACGCTACCGGTTCAACTGCTGTACTTCAAATCAGTCGTTTTGTAGCTCAATACAAATGGGATAAAAATATTTTGGTGGCTCTTTTTGCCGATGAAGAACGCGGATTGAAAGGTGCAGAGCACTTAGCTAAACGCTTGGAAGAAGAAAATATCAACCTTAGCTATATGGTGAATTTTGAAATGATTGGTAAAACACTCACCACAGGAGAAAATCAAGTGTATATGACCGGTTACGAACGTTCAAATATGGCTGATGTAATGAATTCTTTTTCACCCAATTTTGTCCAGTTTCTTCCCGAAGCAAAAGACTTTAATTTGTTTC
The DNA here is from genome assembly GCA_030835845.1 of Flavobacteriaceae bacterium. Lineage (GTDB taxonomy): Bacteria > Bacteroidota > Bacteroidia > Flavobacteriales > Flavobacteriaceae > Arcticimaribacter. The sequence goes on along the minus strand of JAUROD010000024.1, from coordinate 2,554 downwards.
GTCGATCAGACAACTACCCTATTTTTAAGACACTTGATATACCAGCGCAAACACTTTCCTCCTTTGATTTTAAAAACTACGATTTTTATCACAAAGCAGAAGACGAAGCAGAAAAGATGGATATTGAAAATATGAATAGAATCATTGGAACATCAGCTTATACAATTGCAAAAATGTTGCAAAGTGAGGTGGAAATAAAAATGAATCCAATCGAGGAATAAAATCACTTTTGCGTTTGCTCGCGGAACGTACTTTCGAAAATTTTATCTGCATTTCCAGCTTCAAAGCCCTCTCTACGGTGTTTTCTAGTGAGTTGGTACGTCTCCAAATGTGCGTGTTGTGGAAGAGGTAATCGTTCTGCAAATTCAACATAACTTCCTGGAATTTCTTGACTTGAACCACAGGCAAATTCAGCTGAAATCATCTTGGCAACTGAGCTGGATTGACGAAGTAATCCATCAGGACTGACTTTAATTTTTCCTCCGGAAGTGTTGAGCACAATTCCAATCTCCTCCAAAAATGCATTGAATTTTTCAAGCGTATTGTATTGCTCCAATTGATGCACACTAATGGTGTAATGATTCAGATAATAACGGTTGTAAATCACCCAAGCCGCATACTCACTTTCTGCAGCAAGTGTTTCGTACTGTTCAAGGGTAGGCAAATTCCACAAAGGACGATGAAAAAATGTACCTACCTCGGAGGCATTGTCTAAGTCCATCGCATCAACTGGATCAGCAGTAATTTTATGGGTAAAGTGATGAATCAATTCCTGGCTTTTATGGGAAAGGTCTTGTAACCTGAGTTCACTGATAAAAATACGAGGATACTCAGGACTTGGAGGTGCATACCAAAAAGCATCTAATTTTTTTGTTGCAAAAAAATAAGCGTCCATTTTTGTATAGCCATAATGTAAAAATATCTTTTCAAATGAGGCTATACCTAGATTTGGCACACCCATAGTGCGAAAGGCAACATGGTCATTTTCAATTTCTTTTTCGTCAGAAATGATCCCCCTAGACAGCATGTTAGAGACTATTTTTTCAACATCTGGAACGCGTTCACGATAGGGAGTGAACAATGCATTCATAATTAGGTCAAGCTTTTTCATGCACGAAATATAGGAATTTTTTAAACGTTGTGAATTACTTAAATAAAAATCCTATATTTATAACTGATTAAATCCAAATCTAATCAGCTAAAATGAAATACCTACTGCCCTTCAACCCTTTTTTTTACGCGACTAAATATCTGTTGGCTGACGGATAAACCGACTGTATGCAGTCATTTCGCGATGTACTTCCAATACCCCTTTTTTTCCATTACTCACAAATGTTTAAAACCCAAATGAAATTAGTACCCAAAACCAAACCAAAAAATTGGCATACAATTAACCTCCCTTACAGTATTTTAATTCTTTGCCTTTGTTTATTCTATTCTTGCGATATTTCCTATTTAACCAAGGAAGTTGCAGACCTTAATTCCTATGGAGAAATTGGAGTCGGCACCACTCAACTGTTTAATCAAAATAAATGGGCAATAGGATTTCGTGCTAAAATGTTATTTGGAATTGCTTATTACTCCATAACAGATGATTTAGACGTAGGGCTAAACATCAACCCAAATAACGGTCATTGGACAATTCAGCCCTCTGAAGTAACTATACGAAGCTCTGAAAATTTCTTGACTGAGCATAATGCTGCAATAAGTGACCCACTCGACTTTATAAATTCAAATAATATTGGAGTTGGAATGCAGTTTGCCGCAACCTATTTTATGGATCAACACTGGACTTTTGATCTTGCTATCAGTGACATAGGCTTTATAGATTGGAAAAATGAAATAACCGAACAAAGATAGATCAATACAGAAGAATTTATTTACACCGGTCTAGAGGATATAAGAAATTTGGATAATATAGAAGAACAAGTAAATGAATCATTTGAAGATGTCTTTATAATGTCAGAAAATAAAACCCAGTTTAGAGAAAAACTTATTCCTAGGTCATACCTGTCTGCTAGCTACACTTTTCTAGACAAAAAAAATGTAAGCCTATCGCTTTATTCAGTTCATTACGACCAAAATCCTGATTACGCCTACTCCATTGGGTTAAGTGATAAATCCAAAAAACTGAAGTATGCGTTCTTTTTGAAAAAAGAAACTTTTGACGAACGGATAGGATTTGAAAGTAGTCTCGCCTATACCTTTGGTCCCTTTCAATTATTCCTAGCTGGAGGTAAATTTGAATTTAAAAATATAGAAAGACAAAGACGCCTATCCTTTCAAATTGGATTGAATTTAGAGATCAATAAACTTGATGAAGAGAAAGAGGAAGTAGCAGAAGAAGTTGAAGCAGTAGAAGAAATCCTAGATGAAGTAATCATTGAAGATCATACCCTCTCGTCTGATTTAGAAAAAATTGCATAAAAAAACCCCTTTACTTTTGTAAAGGGGTTTTAAAGAAGGCGACGACCTACTCTCCCACCGTAAGGCAGTACCATCGGCGCGAATGGGCTTAACTTCTCTGTTCGGAATGGGAAGAGGTGAGCCCCAT